>DATMLR010000081.1:0-8368 GCA_035570015.1 Puia sp. | reverse complement strand
GCGAACGAAGGAGATCGGCATCCGGAAGGTGCTTGGGGCGAGTGTGAGCGGGGTCACGCGGCTGCTATCGCGGGAGTTTCTTATGCTGGTGGGGCTGTCGGCGTTGATTGCTTTTCCGGTGGGGTGGCTGGCGATGAGTCGGTGGCTGGAGCAGTTCCAATACCGGATCTCGATCCAGTGGTGGGTATTTGCGGTGGCGGGCGTAGCGGCAATTGGGATCGCGCTGGTTACTATAAGTTTTCAGTCGATCAAGGCGGCGCTGATGAATCCGGTGACGAGTCTGCGTTCGGAATAATTTTCTTAACTTGACGCACTATGGCGTCGAACAGTACCACGCGATTCAGCGACCGGGTCGAAGACTACGTAAAGTACCGACCCCATTATCCGGAAGTTATCCTTTCTTATTTGCGGGACCTCTATACCTTCAGCCCCGGGTGGGTGGTGGCCGATGTTGGATCGGGAACGGGGATCTCGACCGGACTGTTCCTGCGTTTCGGCAATAAAGTATTTGCGGTGGAGCCTAACCGGGAGATGCGGTCAAAGGCGGAGGAATTGCTTGCGGGGTATTCGGGTTTTGTGTCCGTGGATGGGACTGCGGAGGTAACGGGGTTGGAGAGTGCTTCGGTCGACTTGATCGTGGCAGGGCAAGCGTTTCACTGGTTCGATCCCGTACAAACCCGGGTGGAATTCTTGCGAATCGCGCGCCCTGGTGCGGTTGTAGCGCTAATTTGGAATGAGCGGCTCATCGGGTCGGATTTCGAGCGGGAATATGAGGAATTGATCGTGCAATTTGCCGGTGACTACAAAACCATCAATCACAAAAATATTACGGATGCGCAGATTGGGGAATTCTTTCATCCGCGCCTCTTTCTGCTGCGTTCATTCGAGAATGAGCAGCGGTTCGACTTCGACGGATTGAAGGGGCGGCTGCTTTCATCTTCCTATATTCCGAAGGAGGGACCGGGGTTTGCCGCGATGATGAATGCGTTGAAGGATTTGTTCGACAGGCATGCGGCGGGCGGCCAGGTACGGGTGGGTTATGAGACGAAAGTGTATACAGGGATTATCGACGGCCTGGCATTTATCGGGCAGAATTTTCATCAGCAATAGATTATGAAACATTTCTTTCTTTTCTTGTTGGCGGCGGCGGCAACCACTAAGGGGTTTGGCCAGCCTCAGCGTTCGGAGGAACAGTTTTTCGACGCGGATAACCCGATGATCGAATATATGGGCCGGGTCGATTTCGCGTCTCCGAAGATGCCGCGGTTTTGGAATCCGGGGGTGGTAGTCCGTTTCCGCTTCGGCGGTGCGCAATGCCGGGTCATCCTGCATGACCAGGTCCCGAATGAGAGCGTGCACAATTATGTCGTGATTTTAGTAGGTGGGCAGCTTGGGGTCTATCGGGTAAAGCTTGCCGGGCAAACGGATACGTTTACGATCCTCGGTAACGGAAAAGTGTCGATGGATGGGCAGGTCCTGAAGAGCCAGGTTCAGACGGGCTCCTGGACGATCAAGCCCGATCCGCACGGGAATCACCTGGTGACGATCTGCAAGGCGACGGAGGGCATCGGCTGGATGGAATTCGAAGGCGTATACGCAGATGCGTTGCTTCCTGCGCCTGAGCTGTCCAACCGGAAGATCGAATTTATCGGCAATTCGATCACGTGTGGATTTGGGAATGATGGCAGCGGTATTCCCTGCGGAAAGGGCGAGTGGTTTGATCAGAGCAATGCCTGGTTGAGTTATGCGCCGTTGACAGCGCGGGCGCTGAAGGCACAGTGGTATCTGACAGCGGTGTCGGGGATCGGGCTGATACACAGCTGTTGTAAAATGGGCATTACGATGCCGGAGGTATTTGACCGGATGGATCCGCGGGGCAATCAGGGGAATTGGGATTTCAGTCGATATCAGCCGGACGTGGTAACGGTTTGTCTGGGGCAGAATGACGGGATACAGGACTCGGCGACGTTCTGCAGCGCCTACCTGGGGTTTGTAGGCCGATTGCGGCATGTTTATCCGCGGGCAAAAATCGTATTGTTGACGAGCCCGATGGGCGATGCGGGGTTGACCGCGGTATTGGAACACTATATTGACGCGCTTGTCATGGCGTCGAAGGATATGTCGGTGTCGAGCTTCTTTTTCTCCAAACAGTGGACGCATGGGTGCGCGGCACACCCGGACCTGCAGGACGATGTGGAGATTGCGGGGGAACTGACGGGTTATCTCCGGGGGTTGATGGGTTGGTAGGGTTGATCCGATATCTCATGTTTTTTGCGTTTCCCGGTGGTGTGCCAGTCTACTTCTTTAATTTCCAGGAGTTTCTCTAGCTTTTCTGGCGGTAATTTCCCGTCTCTTATCATTCGTCGCTGGCGCCACATCCACTCCAATAAATTTTCGTCGCAACCTGCGTTGGTAACCCGGCCATGTTTTTTCGCAAACAGCTTAAGCTTTGCATATCGTTCGTGCCAGTCAGGTGCTCCCATGCTACTGATAATCGCTTTAAAACTTTCGTAGGTAGCTTTGGCCTCTTTGTTAATCATCATGAAATTGGCACAGGGGTGCTTTTTTTCCAGGTAACGCCTTTCTTTTATGCAAAAATTGTAATACGGCGCTTTGAAAGCGGGAGCGGCTCCCGTCTTCTGGCATACCGACAATGCCCTTTTCATTTTTTCAAGCCAGGTATAGTCCTTGCCCGTTCCTTCGAACGGAACATTAGCTTTCCTCAATTGAGCCAAAAGAGTACCCGGAAGCCTTCCTTTTTGGTGCAAAATCCTGGTCAGCGAAAGCTGATGAGCGATTTCCTTGGTAAGCACCGCCTTATCGTCTTTAAAGTGCGTTGCAAGCCTGTCTACTCGATCTCTTATCGTTGTATCCTCGTCGAGACGGATCAAGTTTCGCAAAATAGTTATCTGCTCAGTAGATAATTCGCCCTTTCTATAGCCTTGTCGTTGACGCACCATCCAGGTATAGAGCCGGGAATCCTCTTTGATATCAGGCAGGGCGCCGTTTTTCCCTTTCCATTCTTCTATCTCCCATACCGTTGCCATCCAGCGCGCAGGGATTTCCCGGTCAAACTCCAATCCAATAGCACGCAATTGTTCCGCTCGTTTTATTCCCATTTTTCTACGTTGATACGCTTTTTTCTGATTCCTGACCCAATCCCGCAATTCGGCATCGGCAGGGGAGACATAAAGATGCCCGTGCGTATTGAAATAAGCCTTCCCTTTCTCATAAAAGCCAGACCAAACATCGATTTCCTCGTCGAATGAAGAAAAGACCTCTCGTATGTCCAGCGTTTCATCGATAAATTCAATGGCCGCTTTTACCTTCTCCTGCTTCGTCGCCAAGCTTTCGCTGTTGGCGGTGGTCAATTCCTGTTCAAAATCGCTTTTGAAAGAGGCCAACTGAACATTCTTGAAATTGTTAACAAGGTCGATGATCAAAGGCCGGTTGGCGACCTTGATCGAAAAAGCCCTGCCGATCTGCTGATAAAAGACTATCGGGGATATGGTATCCCTTAGCAGGATAACGGTATTACAATTGTTTGTGTGCAGGCCCTCGTTCACCTTATCAATTGTATAAAGGATTATCGCCCGCTGATCTTCGCCTGAAAATAGTTTCAAGGCGCTTTCGTTCTCACTTTCTTTCATTTTCGAATAGAGAGACAGGCTTTCGAAATGCCGATATACGGTCTGAAAAATGGGGTTTAGGATTTTTCGTGCGTCTTTCAGGTGTTCCCAATCCTTACAAAAAACAATGACCCTACGTCGTTCAGGATGCAAATGCTTTATTATAACGGTGTCCAGACCGGACGACCTTTCCCAATCGATGACTTTACTATCCAGGTCATTCATGACTTTTTTCTTATCCACCAAGCCAGACGACAAGATTTTTTTCTTCATGTGCTGAAATTCCTCCCTCACAGAATATAGCGCGCTGACGTAGACGGGTGCGGGCAAGATACCTTTGGCAATCGCAGAATTGAGAGACATCTGCGTGGCGATGCAGTCGTTAAAGATCTCCGATGCCATATTCCTGCAGTCATCCAGATATCGGATGGGAGTGGCCGAGGTGCCCAGTACTTTGGCCTTTGGATTTAGCTTCAGCAACCTCTCAACAGCGCCACCCCATACCTCTCCTCCAAGGCGATGGAATTCGTCGAGATAGATGTAATCGAAAGAATCGCGTTTAAAAAGCGCCTTTTTTTGCTTTAAGCCAATATACGTCGAGGAGGATATCTTCCCTCTTTGAATATGCTTTTGAATTTCATTAAAGATGTGAGCGCCGGGAGCCAAAAGCAGATGACGCTTTGACGGAAGTTGATTGACAAACGCTGCGATGATCACACTTTTGCCCGTGCCCGTTGGCCGGATGATACACACCCTACTATGTTGCTTAAATAATCTGACGGCACTTTCATATGCCTCCTTGTTGTGTGGAAACAAATTCATACCTACCCGTTTAAATGGTCATGACATTAAAGGAAAACACTTACACGTGTTGTGACAGCTGGATATGTACAGCATCTTTAGCTGTGCGTCCGGACTTACCAGTTAAGCCCGATTAGTGAAGATGCTGATGGAGTAGGATGAGCATAGCGGGTCCTTGAACAAATTTTATGCCAAACGACACAATGGCAGGCAGGATGCCGGGCAAGGGTAAACGCTTATTCGCTATAGGTGGGCAGGGCAGCGATCCCATCGAAATCGGCGACTCCGCGCATGAAGGCGTGACATTCTTCACCGTTAGTGATCACAATATATTTGACCGGAGTGGCCATATTGTAGCGAAGGACCTGCCAAAGAACGCGGCTGTCGAGATTTTCGGCCATGGCCTTACATTCGATCAGCATCCAGGGATGGGCGGCTTTGTCGAAGACGAGCAGGTCGAAGCGCTTGGTCAGCTCGCCCAATTTGATTTTCCTTTCCACGGCGATATAGGAGGCGGGATAATTCTTTACCTGGAGCAGGTATTGGATGAAGTTCTGACGCACCCACTCCTCTGGGGTGAGGCGTACCCATTGGCGGCGCAGGTCATCCCAGATTTCCTCCTTGTGCTTTTCCGGCTCACGAAGCTTAAATGGATGGGTAGGATAGTAGATTTTAATCATGGACTAAAACTATTTGTTAAATTTACGAATAATGAAGACAAAAGAAGAAATCGTTGGTAATTGGTTGCCAAGGTATACGGGCGAGAGCCTGGAAAACTTTGGCGAATACATTCTGTTGACCAATTTCGAGAATTATGTTTCGCTTTTTGCGGAATGGCATGGGGTAAGCGTTGTCGGCGAGCATAAGCCCATGCCTTGTGCCACGTCGGGAGATATCACGATCATCAATTTCGGGATGGGTAGTCCGGGGGCTGCGACGATCATGGACCTACTAACGGCGATCAATCCGAAGGCGGTCTTATTTCTGGGGAAGTGCGGCGGGTTGAAGAAGCGGAATAAGCTGGGCGACCTGATCCTGCCGATCGCTGCGATCCGGGGGGAAGGGACGTCGACGGATTATTTTCCGCCGGAGGTGCCGGCGTTGCCGGCGTTTGCGTTGCAGAAGGCGATCTCGACGACGATCCGGGACTACGGGGTGGATTACTGGACCGGGGTAGTTTACACGACGAATCGCCGGGTTTGGGAGCATGATGATGTCTTCAAGGAATATCTCCAGAAGATCCGGGCGTATGCGATCGATATGGAGACGGCGACGATCTTTTCGGTTGGGTTCTATAATAAGATCCCGACGGGGGCATTGTTGCTGGTGAGTGATCAGCCGATGGTGCCGGAGGGCGTGAAGACGGCGGAGAGTGATCTGAAGGTAACGGGGGAGTTTGTGGAGCGGCATATCCGGATCGGGATCGATTCGCTTAAGCAATTGATCAATAATGGGCTGACGGTGAGACATCTGCGGTT
This sequence comes from Puia sp., assembly GCA_035570015.1. Taxonomy (GTDB): domain Bacteria; phylum Bacteroidota; class Bacteroidia; order Chitinophagales; family Chitinophagaceae; genus Puia. Next base: position 2,460 of record DATMLR010000081.1, on the reverse strand, counting down.
TTAGGAGTGATGCAACGGTGGAGGCGGATTGGTTGTCAATGGGGAAACGGATATTATGAATCGGCGGATCCTTTTGTTGGTTCTTATCCTGATCGTATCGGGCGGCATTCATTCCTGCAAAAAAACCTCAGCCGGAACTACCCGGTTAGGGAAATACGTGGTCTATGGGGGCTGCGGACATTCTGTGATCCAATTGTTGGATGTCACGGCGGCCGACTCCGGCGTGGTGACCCCATCCTGGACGGATACGAGTACGAATATTACGTATACGAATGTATTTGGAGTGAGCAATATCTGTACGTTTGCGCCTGCCACTGTGGCGGACACTCTTGAGGTGGGGGATGAGTTCTATTTCACGTTGAACGGGCCGGTTCCGGACGTGATATGTTTTATGTGCGCTATCTGGCCGTATGCGATGCCGGCGGCAAGCAATTCAGTGACGAATATCCGGCTGGTGACGCCCCAGTAGGAAGATAATTCGTTAATTTTAGGGCGCCCGGCGGGCGCGATATGTCTTCACTTCTATCGATCCAAAATCTTTCCATTGGCTTTGATACCGACAGCGGGTTGGCGCCCGGCGTAGACGATATTTGTTGTGAGGTCCGGCGCGGCGAGATCGTCGCGCTCGTGGGAGAGTCGGGCTCGGGCAAATCCATTACAGCGTTGTCGATCCTGCGTTTGCTGCCGGCGCCGCCGGCGCGGGTGCTGGCGGGAGAGGTCCGCTTCACCAGGCGGAATGGACAGATTGTCGATCTGCTGCGGCAGCCGCCCGCGGTCATGCAGCAAATCCGGGGCGGGGAGATCGGGATGATCTTCCAGGAGCCGATGACGTCGCTAAATCCGGTCTATACTTGCGGGGACCAGGTGGTGGAGGCGATTCGGATCCACCGAAAGATGGGCGCGACGGAGGCGAAGCGGGAGGCGATCGCGCTTTTTGAAAAGGTGCAGCTGCCGGACCCGATACGTCTGTTTTCCCGTTATGCACATCAGTTGAGCGGCGGGCAGAAGCAGCGGGTGATGATCGCGATGGCGATGAGCGGCGGACCTTCGCTGCTGATCTGCGACGAGCCGACTACCGCGTTGGATGTGACGGTGCAAAAGACGATCCTGGACCTGATCCGGTCGTTGCAGCGGACAGAGGACCTAGGGGTTATTTTCATTACCCATGATCTGGGGGTAGTGGCGGAGATCGCGGATCGGGCATTGGTGATGTATAGGGGGCGGGTAGTCGAGGAGGGGTCAGTGGCCGAATTGTTTACAAAACCGCGGCATCCATATACTAAGGGCTTACTAAATTGTCGGCCGGCATTGCACAGGAAGGGGGAGCGGCTGCCGATGGTGAGCGATTTTCTGGAGGGAGTAGCTCCGGCGGCGGTCCCGGTTAGAGAGCCCAAAATTGGAGAGGTGATGATGCGGGTAGAGGACTTGCGGGTATGGTATCCGTCGCAGCGGACTTTACTGGGCAAGCCGGTTGCGTATACCAAAGCGGTCGATGGGGTGAGCTTCGACGTGAGGAAGGGTGAAGTGCTGGGGTTGGTGGGCGAGTCGGGCTGCGGCAAGACGACGCTGGGCAGGGCTTTGCTGCGGCTGGTGAATCCGATGGGCGGACGGATTGTCTTTGAGGGTTTGGATTGGACCCGATTGGCGACCTCGGAGCTGAAACAGCGGCGGAGCCAGATCCAGCTGATCTTCCAGGACCCCTACTCTTCCCTGAACCCGAGGCTGCGGATCGGGCCGGCGATCGCTGAAGCGATGACCGTTCATGGGATGGGTTCGGATGACAGCGACCGGAAGGAGCGGGTCATCCGGCTGCTGGAGAAGGTTAGCCTGGAGCCCGGTCACTACGACCGGTATCCACACGAATTCTCAGGCGGGCAGCGGCAGCGGATCGTGATCGCACGGGCGTTGTCATTACAGCCTGCGTTTTTGGTTTGCGACGAGTCGGTATCGGCATTGGACGTGAGCGTTCAGGCGCAGGTGCTGAATTTGCTGAATGATCTCCGGCGGGAGTTTGGGTTCACGGTTGTCTTTATTTCGCATGATCTGTCGGTCATCCGGTATATCAGTGACCGGATCATGGTGATGAATATGGGACGGATCGAAGAGATGGGGGATGCGGAGGACGTGTATCTGCGGCCGCGGACGGATTATACGAAGAAGCTGCTGGCGGCAATACCGGGAGTGAATTGAACGGTTGCTATATTTGCCCAAATTTCATTCTTATGACAGGATTACCCAAACTGGTGGTAACGGATATCGATGGGGTTTGGACGGACGGGGGGATGTATTATACGGAATCGGGGGATGAGTTCAAGCGGTTCAATACGTACGACAGTGCGGGGGTTGTGTTTTGTCGCCTGTTGGGGATACCGGTGGCCATTATCACGGGGGAGCCGTCGATGGCGGTCAGGCGGAGGGCGGACAAACTGAAGATCGGCTTTTGTTATACGGGGGTCGCGG
>DATMLR010000080.1:0-6983 GCA_035570015.1 Puia sp. | reverse complement strand
CAAAAAGTTTCGAGTCTTTTCCCAGCGCCAGCGCAGTAAGGAAACCGCCATACGAGCCCCCGTAAATGCCGATCTTCGCCGTATCAACGAACGGTTGTTTGCGCAGCCACATCCCCGCCGCCCTTACATCCAGATATTCCGACGCACCCGCCGCCCCAGCATGCGGCGGATGGTTGAACTCGTAGCCATATCCTATTCCCAACCGGTAGTTTACGGCCAGCACGACGAAACCAAGACTGGCAAGATATTGATTGGAAGCATAAGCATTCGAATAGTAGGCTGAATAGTGCCAGCCCAGCAGCATTTCCCGCGGCGGGCCGCCATGCAAATAGACAATCGCCGGCTTCCGCGCCGCCCCACCGGGCGGCAAAAACAGATCGGCATGAATGATAACACCATCAGAAGATTTGAAAATGACCTGCTTCGGCTCGATAAATTTGTTAAGCGGAAAATCCGCCGGTATCCTATCCCTGCACAGGACCGTGAAATCTTTGCCATCAACCTTCATCACTGCCGGTAACGGCGGCCGCTGCGGCGTCGCGCTGAAAAAAGCAATCGTCTTCGCGGTCATCACCGGCATCCATTCCAAACCGTTGCCGGGCGTCATCACTCGTGTATCGCCTCCACCCACACCCACCATCAGCACATGCCGCCGCTCAATATCGTACTGATCCGGACCCGTATTCGCGCTGCACACGAGATACCGCCTGTCAGCGCTCAGCTGGATATGTTCGCACATGAAATCCCCGGGAGTAAGCAAGACCGCTTTGCCCGTACCACCCGCGTCTATCGAATAAAGATGCGGCCACCCATCCTGGTAAGAGAGAAAGACGATCGTATTCCCCGCGGCCCAATGCAGGTTGGTTCCGCCATCCGTCGTCGGATAAGAGCCGCGTAACGTCGCGGGTGACTTCCATAGCAGCGCCGCCTGACCAGAAGCGGTATCCGCGGTATATATACTCCAGGGAACCGGCCGGTTAACCAGCAGAGAATCCGGCGCGCCACCCACACCCGCCCGGCGGACGTAACAGATCCTGCTGCCATCACCCGACCATTGCGGGGAACCGTCCCACGCAAAAGCAGCGCCTATCCATTTGAGTGAAGAATTCCCGCCGGTATAGATACCAATGATCGCGTGATCTGTCCGTGCGGTGACGAACAACAATCGCTTTCCATCCGGCGACCATTGCAAACCGCTGACCGTACCCCGGGTGGTGAACAGATTAGTCGCGGCGGCGCTCCCATCCGTCGGCGCTACCCACGCCTGCCCGTTCTTGGTAAAGGCCACCTGTTTGCTATCCGGCGAAATGACCGGCGCGTCGCCTTCGGAGAGATACTTTACCTGCCCGCCGGCCCAGGGAGTGCTGACGACCTGCATTTTGGGCGGCTGGATATCAGAGGTCGGATCGACCGGCAAACCGCCTTCCCAGTTGGCGCCATGATCGCCGCCGCGGACAAAGACCACCCACTGTCCGTCGGCCGAAATGCTGAGACTGGTGATCTCCTGCGCATCGTCGACCGTAAAGTCGGTGAGCTTCCGCGGCGTAAAGTCGGGGCCTTCGGCTACATAGATGTTTCGTCGCCCTTCCTCATCCAACGCCCACGCGATCCGTTCGCCCGCCGGAGCAGCCGTGAGTTCGGTCGGAAAAGGATATTTTTTGAAATTTACGAAATTGGTCTGCTGGGCAGCCAGGGGAAGCGGCAGCAGCAGCAACAGGAGTTTTCTCATTAGAGGAAGGTAAGAAAATCTTACATCCCCCCATCACGCAACCGGATATATTCATCCAGGGTCATGTTCTTCAGCCCCTTCTCCTGCATCCGCTTGACAAACGAAACGCTCACGCCATGGTCCTGCAACTCTACCGCCTTCGACAAGGTCAGGTCGTTAAACCCAAGCTCTCTGAACTCCCTGACGAACGACACACTCACCCCATGATCCACCAGCCGCACGGCTTGTTCCAGCGTGATATCCTTGAAACCAAGGTCGCGAAAACCTCGGACAAACTCGGCGCTTACCCCATGATCGACCAGCTCAACGGCTTTCTCCAGCGAGACATTCGCAAAACCCATATCCGTCAGCTTGCGAATGAATTCGACGCTCACCCCATGATCGCGCAACCTTATCGCCTCATCCAGCGTGATGTTCCGCTGCCCGATCTTTTTCATCTCCGCCACGAAATCCGGATCGACCCCATGATCCTGCAGTTCCACCGCCTTATCCAGCGGCACATCGGCATAACCCATATCGTGGAATTTAACGATAAAAGACGGGCTGACCCCATGTTCCCGCAACTCTACGATCTTGTCCAGCGTGACTTTTCCATAGTTGTCTTTCTGAAAAAGCTCCAGGTAATTTGTCATGACATGCTGGTTCATGTTTTCCTCCGCGAGGTGCTTTAGTTCATGCATGGTGATCCCCGTGTAGCCGTTCTCCTTCATAAAGGCAAAATATGCCTTATTAATATTGGTAAAATAAAGGTGGATCATCAGCGCTTCGCTGATCGAACTAAAGCCTTCTTGTGCCAGATAGGATTTAAAGGCCGGGTCTTCTTCAAAGGCATAGGTACCATGACCGCGTTTGCTATCAAAGACGCCGTTGAAGGTCACTGTCCCCGCATCGCGTTTGACGGTAAATGAACCCTGTTTGTCCGTTGGCAATGGACCCACTTCGCTTAACGCGAAGCTCGCACCCGAGCTCCAGTGGTGGCCGCCAAACTGGATATGGACCTGGTCCCCAATCACAAGCGCGCTCCATAGTCCCGGGTTATCCGGAAAATCGCCGTTGTACGAATCATCGTCCTTCGTGTCTTGTGCTACGACTGTTGACCACATCAGCGTCGTCAGGGCAAGCATGGCAATGCCCGTAAGAAGTATTCTCTTCATAAAAAGTGATATTTAATAAGTGATATCAGGACAGACCGGTCTCCGCATCAGGACGGATCGATCCCCGCGTCCCTTAATTTGATATAATCGCCTAGTTCCAATTGAGATCCTGCCTTCTTCTTCCAGTCCCGGATGAACCCGATGTTCACGCCATGATCGACCAGCCTCACCGCTTCGTTGAGCGTCAGGTTCGGGAAACCCTCTGCCTTGACCGCGTGGATGAATTCCGCCGATACACCGTGATCGATCAGCTCGACAGCCCGGTCAAGCGAGATCTGGGCATAGCCTTCCTTTTGGATTTCCCGGATGAAACCCGCGCTGACGCCATGATCGACCAGTCTGATCGCCTGTTCCATCGAAACGGTATAACCCATTTGCTTCAGTTCCGCCACATATTCAGGTGTTACCCCGTGCTCGTGCGCCCTGATCAGCAGATCGATGTCTTCCTTTGTCAGGGTCTTCGATTTGGCCGAGTCGGGTTTGGTTGTGTCAGCCCTGGGCACCTCAATCCCAGGCGCATCCATCCTTTTTTTCCGGACCACCGGAGAGATCTTCACAGCCTCGGGCATCTTCACGACTCCCGTCGTTTTCAACTCGACCTGCTTATCCGTCGCAACAGTCTTCGCCGCAATTAGAACGGTCTTTTGCTCTCTATTGACCGTTATGAAGGCTCCGCACAGCACCAAAACGCCAACCATCAGCAAAAGCCTCTCTCCGGGATTCAGCGAATGGTTCCGCTTCCTCACGATCCGCTCCACCCGCTTTACCAGGCCATTTTTTTCCCCGGCAAAGCCCAATGACCAACCACGCGCCGACTGCTGATATTCATGGAAGGAGACAAGTGCCTCGACCAACCGGCGACGGCTCCGGGATTCCCGGATCGCCACGTCGTCACAACAATTCTCCCGCTCCGTCCGGATCAGGGAAGAGACCCACAACAAGGCCGGATTGAAGAAGAATAACGTGTCAACGATGTTTTGTGCCAGATTGAACAGGTAATCCCTCCGGCTGATATGCGCCAGCTCGTGTAAGATGATCGACTCGACCTGGTCGGCCGGAAGCTGCGCCAGCATTCCAACCGGAACGAGGATCACCGGTTTCAGCCAGCCGACGGCAACGGGGACTTTGATCAGCGCGGATTCCAGCAAACCTACGGGCCGTGTGATCCCCAACCGTTGCACAAGGGCCGCCAGCCGGTCCTGCCATTCAGCAGGGGCCACGCTGGTTTGATAAGACCTGACCCGCTGGGCATAGACCAGGCCGGAAAGCAGTTTTACGAACCGCGCCATGAAAACAATAAACCACACCACCACCACGACTGACGCATGCGTATTAAAATATTGTACCAATTGGTCTGTAAAACTTGTTTGGATCGCCTGACCTCCAAGCTGTACAAGTGGCGCTCCGCTGGCGTCCGCGACCGGTGCCACGTGCGTAAGAATTACCGGCGTCCTGGCTATGGGTAACCTAAGTTCACGAAAGAAGGTATAGCCGCTCACAAGGAGGAATCCCGTTACAAGCGTCGCCAGCAGCGTATACCGCGTCGCTGACCGGGCCTTCCTTGTCAGAAGCATCACGGCGCCGGCCACAATGGCCAGGATCAGACCCTGCCAAAGCGAATGCAGGAGCGTCCAGCAAAGCGCGCGAATGATCGTAGTGGGAATTTGGTTCATATCGAATAGTTTTATTGTTTGTCGTCCAATTGGTTCAGCAGGTCCTTGATGCGATCCCATTCCTTGCCCGACGCCTCCCGGTTACCCAACAGTTCGAGCATCAGGCTCTTTACCGAGCCGTTATACATGGAGTCAACGAACTTCTTCAACACGACCCCTTTTGTCTTCCCTTCTTCAAGCCTGGTTCTATAGATATGCGTCATGCTGCTTTCATCCCGCTGCAGCATTCCTTTCTCGTGCATGATCTGCATCAGCTTTAGAGTGGAAGTATAGCTCAGGGACGCCTTCTGCTGATTGAGCTGGTCGTTCACAAACCTGACCGTCGACGGGCCATGCTTCCACAACACCTGAAGAATCTCCAGCTGTGCCCGGGTCGGTTCCGGTAGCTCTTCCAAATGGGTCTCCTTGTTCATGGCTCAAAGATATAATAAACAACGTACGAAAAAGGTTATAGGTTGTTGTTAACAAATATTTAACAAATGGCCGCCTGGGGGCACCCCGTACCTTTAAATAAGCCGCAGGAACCGCGAATAAATAAGCCGCATGAACCGCGAAATCCCTTTTGATTTTATCCTCGACTACCTGCTCCGGATCGAGACGGAGATCCGCCCCTTCTTCGGGATGTTCTCGATCTATTCGGGGGAGAAGCTCCTTCTCATGCTTCGCGACCGCAGCAACGAGCCGGAAATGAACGGGATTTGGATCGCCCTCAACAAGGGTCGCGACGAGCTGACGCGCGAATTGCCGGGTCTCCGCCCTTACCCCGGAGCGCGGCCCCGCAAGAAAGATGATGGCTGGCTCCAGATTCATCCCGATGCGGACAATTTCGAGCAACTCGCCATCCGGATTTGCGAATTGATCGCTCACCGCGATCCCCGCATCGGAAAGATCAAGCCGCCGTGGAAATCAAAAGTTGCGCGCCCGAAGCCGAAGAGTTGAAGTTTCCCCATTCCGCGGCCAATTTTTCAGTTTCACGAATGTTTTCGTACATTGTCGAGCCGTTGAATCCAACGATTAAAATCCTCCATGTCATGTTTCGCAACTACTTCAAGACCGCCCTTCGCAGCCTCAGCCGGCGCCGCAGTTTCTCCATTATCAATATCTCCGGCCTGACCCTCGGGTTGACCGCCGCGCTGCTGATCGCCCTCTTTGTATGGGATGAGCATCAATACGACCGCTCCATCCCCGGCAGCGACCGCATCTACCGCGTGTATACGACAACAACCAATGGCCAGGGTACAGCCGACCTCGCCGTTTCACCTCCCGTCTTTGCCGGCATCCTTCGCAACGAATATCCCGCGACGGAGGAAGTCACCCGGGTGATGTCCACCGCGGAGTACAAACAACTTTTTGAGGCCGGGGGCAAACAATTATACGAAGTGCATGGCATGTTCGTCGACTCGACCTTTTTCAGGGTCTTCCCACTCAAATTCGCCTACGGAACCGCCGCGAATGCCCTCAACAAGTCCGCATCGATCGTGCTGTCCCGCGAGATGGCTGCCCGTTACTTCGGTAACGCCGATCCGATCGGTCAAAAGATCCTGATCGAAAAAAAGCCGGTGAAGGTGACCGCCGTCTTTGAAAAAGATCCAAAATTCCATCTGTCCTTCGATTACCTTCAACCCATCTCAACGATAAACATTCCCGCCGACCGGATGCAGAGCTGGGGCTGGCAGCAATTCTTCACCTATGTCAAAGTCCGGGAAGGCGCCAACATCCGGCCGATGGAAACGGGATTCACGAAGATCATTCAGCAGCGGGCCTGGCCGGATACCAAAACTCACGGCTTCACCTACGTGCCACGCTTCCAGCCCGTCCGCGACATCCACCTCCATTCCGCGGATTTCAAATTTGACAATGCGGAGCGCGGCAATATCACCTATGTCAATGCGCTGATCGTGATCGCGGTCTTCATTCTGCTGATCGCCTGCTTTAATTTCATCAACCTCTCCACTGCCCTATCCGTCCGCCGCGCCCGCGAAGTCGGCGTCCGCAAAGCCATCGGCGCCGGCCGCCCACAGTTGATCGGACAATTTATCAGCGAGACCCTGTTGCTCACGTTATTCAGCGTGGTGCTTGCCCTCGCGCTGACCACACTGTTCCTGCCGGCACTCAATCGATTTACAGGCAAGGCCATCTCCGCCGGTTTACTCCTCCATCCCGTCGCCCTCGCCGGCATGCTCCTGCTGGCATTGATCGTCGGACTTTCCGCCGGCTTCTATCCCGCCCTTGTCCTCTCGGGTTTTGACCCCGTTAAAGTACTCAAGGCCGGCATGGCACAAACCGGGTCGCCCGGTCGTACACCCTGGCTTCGGCATGGATTGGTGGTCATCCAATTCAGTTTGTCGGTCTTACTGATCCTCTCGGCGATCGTCGTGTTCCGCCAGGTGGAGTACCTGCACCACAAGGATTTGGGGTTTAACAAGG
>DATMLR010000079.1:0-3934 GCA_035570015.1 Puia sp. | reverse complement strand
GTCCGCAGCGGGATCGTCGATATCGATCCGATTGCCGTAGAATATGCCGGGGAGCGCTAGTTCAGTACGCTCTTGTCCTTTACGATATCGATGCCCTTTTGGTCCTTGATCATTTTCCAGCCGCCGGTAACATTGCGGAGGTTGTGGATGCCCTGGCGTTTCAGCATCGACGCTGCGATGATGCTTCGATATCCGCCGCCGCAATGGACATACAGATTAAACCGCTCTTCCAGGTTGGCCATGCTCACGGGATCAGCAAGTACGTGCAACGGGATATTGACTGCATCCTTAATATGACCGTCAGCAAACTCCGTTTCCCGCCGGACATCTATCACCATAAGATTCTCGTCGAACGCAATATCCATCGCCAGCTCATCCGGCAAAACATCAATAACCATATCGATCGGTTCGCCGGCATGTTGCCAGGCCGGGAAGCCTCCTTTCAGATAGCCTTTCACCTTATCAAATCCAACGCGGGCAAGTCGGATGAGGCTTTCCTTCTCTTCTCCCGGCGCCGTCACCAGCACGATGGGCTTGTCGAAAGGAAGCAGACTGCCTGCCCACTCGGCGAATCGTCCGTCCAATCCAATACCGATCGAACCGGGCACAAAACCTTCCACGAACACCTGCGAGGACCGCGTATCCAGCAGGATGGCTTCTTCCTCCCCAATCCACCGTTTAAAGCTGCCCAGGTCCAGCGGCTGTAGCCCGGCCTCCAGCACTTCGTCCAAACTGTCGTATCCCTCTTTGTTAATCCGCGCATTGATTGAAAAATAGGAAGGCGGCGCATCCAGGCCGTCGGTGACCACCCGGATAAACTCCTCCCGGGAATCCGCTCTCAGTGCATAATTGCCATCTTTCTCCTCCTTCAGCGTGCTAAAGGTATTTGGTCCCAGGTTCTTTCCGCAGCTGCTTCCCGGGCCATGTGCCGGATAGATGACCGTTTCATCCGGCAGCGGCAGGATGCGGGTCCGCAGGGAGTCATATAACAGGCCGGCCAGCTCCTCCCTTGACAAATTTCCGCTGCTGAGATCAGGCCTTCCTACATCCCCGACAAATAGCGTGTCTCCCGTGAACAGGGAAGACGCAGCGGCACCCGGCGTCCGAATCAGATAACAGGACGACTCGAGGGTATGACCCGGTGTGTGCAGCACTTCGATCGTGCTATTACCCAGGTGAAAAACCTCGCCATCGACCGCTTTGTGAATGGGAAAATTCGTCTCCGTATGAGGACCAAACACGATGGGAGCGCCCGTGACCTTGGCCAGGTCCAGATGACCGCTCACAAAATCCGCGTGAAAATGGGTTTCAAAAATATATTTGATAGTGGCCTTCCGCTCCACCGCAAGATCCAGGTATACTTCGATGTCCCGCAGCGGATCGATGATTGCGGCTTCGCCTTCACTTTCGATATAGTACGCCGCTTCACTAAGACAGCCGGTGTATAATTGCTTGATGAACATAACTCTGCGTTTGCGCAAAGTTAATCAATTCCCGCGCGGGTTCCAACGGATGTCTAATCGGATTTAAACGAGCGGCCTGGTCCCTAATCAATCAATTCATCAACACATTTCATGATCTCGCCAAGGCGGTCATGATTGATAATGTAGTAGATGAACTTGCCGTCACGTTGGGTCTTGACGATACCAGCCCGCCGCAATATGGCAAGATGCTGAGAAGCAACTGATTGCTCCAATCGAAGGTGAACGTAGATCTCTGTTACCGTCAGCTTCTTATTTTCATCCAGAAGACGGATGATCTGCTGACGCAATTTGTGATTGAGCGCTCTTAAGATCAGTGCTCCTTTCTTCAGATTCAAAAAATCAACTTTTACAGGGGCACCATCGGAGCCCTCTGCATTCACTACCATCCAATAGCTATTATTGTTCATCGTTAAACTCATGAGCGATTACCATTTTAAGGTTTCAAGAAGATACGTGACCGTCCGGCAAATTTAGGATCAACTCACTTAAAAAAGGCGAATGAAATCGGTTTATATGATAATATAGTCATTTTTTGGTATGAGAGTGGAATTCCTTTATATAAACGGGCTCGCAGTATGCCACGCCGGTGAATTCCTTCTGCAAATATCGTAAAAAAGATAATTTACCCAGATACCCTACATGATAGGCCGGGTTTACAAAAGCAGCACCGGGGGCCGTGATTAACTGTTTACACTTATGGCTTCCATCCCCAAAAAACGACATGGAGCGCTCCGACAAAAATTCAGAAAATGCGTTTTCATCAATGATCAAGGCCGTCGCCGGAAGGACCGCCGTGCCATCTTTCTCGTAAACAGCCGTGAACACTTCCATCCGCCGTGCGTCGATCATCGGGCAGATAAGGTCAGCTTCCGGGAGCTGCTCACGTGCCGCAAATGCCATCATATTCAGCGTGTTCTCGGCGATCAGCGGAATGCCTAGTGCATAGCAGAACCCTTTGGCAGCGGCCATTCCCACCCGCAGCCCGGTATAGGACCCGGGCCCGGCCGTGACCGCCACCGCGCGCAGATCGCCCGGCCGGTAACCCGTCTCTTCCAGCAGGCGCCGGATCGCGGGATGCAGCCAGGATGAATGATTTTTCTGGTCCTGACTTTCTGCCAGTGCCAGCACGTTTCCTTCCTTTGACAGGCACACCCCCGCCGTCCCCATCGACGTATCAATATTCAGGATCACGGACATGTCCTGCCATTTTTAACTTTAAAAAACACAGTTAAATTATATTTGTTTTTAATCATATTTTAATATTGCCGGCCTCTTTAAGGCGCTCTGCCGGACGATAACGCGGATCGCTCCTGCTCATCACCTCCAGCAGTTCGACGACCCGCTCAAGGCCAATCTGCGCGGCCCACTCAAAGGGCCCCAGCGGATAATTGGTACCCAGCCTCATTGCCGTATCGATCTCCTCCTTGGTGCTCACTTCATCCTGCCAGGTATACCACGCTTCATTGATGAGAGCAGCGAGCACTCTTGCGGTAATCATCCCCGGGATATCGGGCGCCTGCCGGAACGAACGGCCCGTCTTTTCATACAGTCTTGTAACGTGCGCCGCAACACCGGCATCCGGGACAACCAACTCATGCACCGCCCGCTCCAGCATTCCCGGCCAGCCATTGATCCGAATGAAGGGCTGACCGATCTCCGCGATCGTTTTCGTCACCGAGTTCACCATAACCGGAGAGGGCAGCATCCGGCTGAGCGCTGAGATACGCGCTTCTTCCGGCTTGAAATCAAGGTCGACATACAAGTCTGCATCGCGGAAGCTTGCGAGTTCATGGGGCGTTCGGACCACTACGCAGTCTGCGGCCGGGAACAGGATGGGAGAGGCCTTTTCAGTGAGAAGAACGACTTTCATCAACCGCAAATATTGGTGCGGGCCGAAATTACGATCTTTGCCGCATGAAAAAGATCATCCATACGCCAAATGCCCCCGCCCCCATCGGACCTTACAGCCAGGCGGTACAAGCGGGGCCGCTGCTGTTCATCTCAGGTCAGATCCCGCTCAACCCCGCATCGGGGAACGTAGACGCAACGGACATCGCAGGCGAAGCCCACCAGGTCATGCACAATTTGAAGGCTATTCTTTCGGCTGCCGGGCTCGACTTTGGTCATGTGGTAAAGACAACGATCCTGCTGAGCGACATGTCCCTTTTCGCCCCTGTCAATGAAATTTACGGCGGGTATTTTGCCGGCGATTACCCCGCGCGGGAGACCTATGCCGTGAAGGGGCTTCCAAAAAATGTGAACATCGAGATCAGCATGGTGGCGGTGATCGCTTAATTTTTCAACACGCCGGGATTTTTCAACACGCCAAGCTCCTTCCCGATCTTAGTGAAGGCTGTGATCGCCCTGTCCAGGTGAACCCGCTCGTGTGCGGCGCTGAGCTGTACCCGGATTCGCGCCTGCCCCTTCGCAACGACGGGGTAAAAGAAGCC
>DATMLR010000078.1:0-36586 GCA_035570015.1 Puia sp. | reverse complement strand
GGACCGCAATGTGTTTGGGATGATGCCCCATCCGGAACGGGCCTGTTCGGAGGCCCTGGGGAATATCGACGGCCAGGCCATCCTTCGCGCACTCTTCATTCACGCTGCCGCTCATACTTCGAAAGCCGCCGCAGCCAACTTTTAACTGTTTTTGGACGTTTGGTAACCTGAACTTTGAACGATATGAAGGCAATAATACTCATTGGATTATCCCTTTTGACCGGCAGCCTCGCCATGGCGCAGTCCAACAAACAGGTCACTTGGGTCTGGTCCTCAAAAAAGATCGCTGACCGTACCTATGAAGTACATATGACGGCGACGATCGGCGGGGACTTCCATCTTTATGCGCAGGATGCCGGCGGCGAAGGCCCGATCGCGACCTCCTTCGTCTTTAGCAAAAGCCCGCTCTTTACGCTGGACGGCGTGGTGAAGGAGAATGGCAAAGTCGTACAGAAATATGAGGATGCCTGGAAGCATAACGTCCGGTATTATGAAAGGACCGTCGATTTTATCCAGATCGTGAAGCTGAAGAGCAACGTTAAGACCAGCCTCGCCGGAAAGGTCGAATTTATGGTCTGCAATGACCACGAATGTCTTCCTCCCGCTGATGTGGATATTAAGATTCCGATAGGAGGCTGAATTGCATGAACACGCGCTTCCATAGAGAATTTTTTCGCCTGCTTTCGCCCCCCAACCTGCTGCTGGCGGTCGTTTCCATCTTTATTCTTTCCGAACAGCGTGCGTTCGCCCAGGCAAGCGACACCGCCCAACCCGCCGTCAGCTGGGAGTTCAATGTCCGGCAGGGAACGGATGGCAATCCGGTCCTCCTGCTCCACGCCCGCATCCGGGAAGGCTGGAGACTTTATTCCACCACGAATCCGGATACGCTTGGTTATTCCCGGGTGACGCTTGATAGCGGTACCCATGGCAAAATTTTGAGTATACAGGAACTGGGCAGCGTCCAAAGAAAAAAGGACGCTATTTTCAACGGTACTGAAACGAGCTTTTTTACCGGTGATGCACAGTGGCTGGTCCATGTGCAGCCTGGCGCGGGTGATTTGAAGGGCGCGGGTGATTTGAGGGGAGTGGTAACTTACATAGCTGTCCGGAATGATTCCGTTGTGGGGCCTACTGATATTCCTTTCCGTTATGTTCATAGCGCCGGTGGCGGCTGGATTGCCAAATCGGCGGCACTGCAGCAATCGGCCGGCGAAGCGGAAAACCTGCGGAAGACCGGCATCGACCTCGCCAATCCGGTGAATACCTGCGGCGGTACGGGCGCGGACAGCTCCAAAGGTCTCCTTGGAGTCTTCCTGCTTGGCATGCTGGGCGGCCTTATCGGTCTCGTTATGCCCTGCACCTTCCCGATGATCCCGCTGACCGTTTCGTTCTTTACCAAACAGTCCGCATCGCGCCGCAAAGCGATTGGCAACGCCTCACTCTACGGCTTTTTCATTTTACTGATCTATGGCCTGATCAGCGTCCCGTTCTATTTCCTGAAAAGTAACAGCGCTAATATCCTGAACGATATTTCGACCAACGTCTGGCTTAATCTCTCCTTTGCGACGATCTTCGTGGTTTTTGCCCTGTCTTTCTTCGGGCTCTTTGAGATCACCCTCCCCAGCGGCTTTCAGAATACGACGGATGCCAAATCCAGCATCGGCACGGTCGGCGGAATCTTTTTCATGGCGCTTACCCTGGCGATTGTATCTTTCTCCTGTACCGGAGCCATCCTCGGGACGCTGCTTGTAGGTGCGCTGGAGCAGAGTGGAGGGGCGGTTCAGCTTACTGTGGCGATGTCCGGGTTTGGCCTGATGATGGGCTTGCCGTTTGCTCTTTTTGCGCTGTTCCCCAATTGGCTGCAGTCCCTTCCAAAATCGGGAAGCTGGATGAATACGGTCAAGATCACATTTGGATTTGTCGAACTGGCCTTCGCCTTGAAATATTTCTCCAATGCAGACCTGGCGTATCACTGGGGCCTCCTGAAGCGAGAGACTTTTCTTGCGTTTTGGATCCTGATCGATTTCGGGCTGGCCCTTTACCTTCTGGGCGTAATCAGATTCCCGCATGATCCGCCTCCCGCGCGGCTTGGCAAGGGAAGGATAGGGATGGGCGCCCTTTTTGTGCTATTCGGGTTATACATGCTGCCGGGCCTCACGAATACATCCTTTGCCAGGCTTTCCCTGCTCAGCGGTATCATCCCACCCGAAGATTACAGCCTCTATCGTCATCCCGGCCGGGACGAACACGTGATCAACGACTATGAGGCAGCGCTGAAACTGGCGCGGCAGGAGCACAAACCTGTTCTCATCGATTTCACCGGCTGGGCCTGCTCCAATTGCCGCCGGATGGAAGAGAATGTCTGGACGGCGCCGGTAGTGAAGACGCTGCTTAGTAATGACTATATATTGGTTTCGCTATACGTTGATGACCGCAAGCTACTGCCGGCGGACCAACAGTTTGCCTTTACAGCCAGCGATGGGAGCATAAAAGAGATTCATACCGTCGGGGATAAATTCGCTACGCTACAATCCGTTAACTTCAAAAGCGCCTCTCAGCCTCTCTATGCGGTGATCAGCCCTGATGAGAAACTGCTGACCAAACCGGTCCCATATACTCCCGACCCTGGTGAATACGCCCAGTGGCTGCAATGCGGCCTGGACGCATTCCATCGTCAGAATACCACGGCTTCACGTTAAGATAACATTGCCGTGCAACGCCGGACCCTCTTTTGCTGTCACATTGATTGAAAGAACGAATTAACGGGAAAACCACGACCTTCCCGTCTATGAAAAGAGAAAGGACCGCAATAGCGGTCCTTTTGTCATGGTAACGGGCGGAGCCCGTTACGCGTAATTAGGCGTCATTCCGATCCAACCTTCCGGCAGGACTAAGGGCAAGTGCTTAACGCCGGATGGAGGGCCGGAATGACAAGCTCTTGTTCATGGCGATAGGCCACAAAAAAAAGTCCCCGCTCTATTCGAGCAGGAACCTCTTTAAAATTTTTTTTAATGGATCTTTTCACACAATGAAGTTAGCGGTTCTTTTCCGTTCCCCGTTATTAAGCATCAGTTAAAGATTCTTAAAAAAACCCCATTTGACTTATTCGTACCATCAAATGAGCTTCCATCTTGAAAAATCTCTTCTGTGAAGTAAAAATCTTTACAAGGCAATCTTTTTTTCGGTCATCATTTTGCGCAGATTGATCAGGCCATAACGCATCCGGCCGAGCGCAGTGTTGATACTGCAATTGGTCAGGGCTGCGATTTCCTTAAAGCTCAAATCTGCATAATGACGCAGAATGATGACTTCCCGCTGATCTTCCGGCAACAGGTCAAGCATTTGCCGAACCCGGTCATGACTCTGGCGTTTCATCATTTTGGTGTCTGCGCCTTCTTCGGTGAAGTGCAGCACTTCGAAAATGTCCCGGTCATCGCTGGTCTTGATCGCCGGGGTCCGCTTGACTTTCCGGAAATGGTCGACGCAGAGATTGTGGGCGATCCGCATGGCCCAGGGAAGGAATTTCCCCTCTTCCGTGTAACGGCCGCCGCGAATCGTGTCGATAATCTTAATGAGAACGTCCTGGAAAATATCTTCTGCGAGATATTTGTCTTTAACCAGGAACAGAATGGACGTGTACAACTTATCCTTGTGGCGGACGATCAATGCCTCAAGTGCATGCAGGTCGCCGTCCCTGAATTGATGGATAAGTTCGTGGTCAGTCTTTTTGCGTAGCAATGTCATAAACTTCTACGGGTTTTTGAAGGTGATAGGATATATTTTGGATTTTAAAAGATGGCTTGGCTTTTCGATGTAGAAGTAATCAATCTATAGGCGAACGTTTTTTTGGTACGTTAAAAATACTAAATGATATTCACAATTCAGATCACATTGTGCAAAAATAATTCTTGCACTAAATAGGGTTTAAAGATATACAATTTTTGGAAAAAACAACATTTTGGGAATTTTTTTGTTCCTTAATTTCCCTGCTCCCCCATCATTCCATATACAATGCCACTTATTTGTCTTACTTCGCCGTCTAATCCGAATAAAAAGATAGGCAGTCTCTTTGATAATTTTTTTAGTATTTTTGCGCAAACACTATGAGTATTTCGACGCGCCAGGCGAGCAAATCTACATCGATCACGTCGACCCGTCCGGCCGACTCTATCATTATTAAAGGAGCCCGGGTCCACAACCTCAAGAATATCGACGTCAGCATTCCCCGCAATAAGCTGGTCGTAGTTACCGGAGTCTCGGGTTCGGGTAAATCCTCCCTGACTATCGATACCCTGTTCGCTGAGGGACAGCGCCGCTATGCCGAAAGTCTTAGTGCATACGCACGCCAGTTCATGGCGCGGATGGACAAACCGGATGTCGACTATATTAAAGGACTGTGCCCCGCTATTGCCATCGAACAAAAAGTGATCACCCGGACCCCCCGTTCCACGGTTGGCTCCATGACCGAGGTCTATGATTATCTGCGCCTGCTTTTTGCCCGCGTCGGCCGAACATTCTCGCCCATCTCGGGCCGTCCCGTTAAGAAGGACGATGTGACGGATGTTGTAAATGCCATCGCCGCCGGAGCCGCCGGCGACAAAGTGCTGCTCCTTACCACTTTCCGCCAGCATAAGAACCGGCAGCCCAGGGAGGAATTGAATATCCTGCTACAAAAGGGGTTCTCCCGCCTCTATGTCGGCGGCGAAACCCTCCGGATCGAAGATCTTCTGGATATGGACGATTCGGCGCTTAAAAAGAAGCTACCCCCTCCGGGGTCGAAGGCTGCTCCTGCCTTTATCCTGATCGACCGTCTCGTCGTCAAGCAATTTGACGAAGACGACCGGCACCGCATCGCCGATTCGGTCACTACAGCGTTTTATGAGGGCGAAGGCGAACTGCTGCTGGAGATCAATGGCGACCGAAAACTTCCTTTCTCAAACCGTTTTGAGCTCGACGGTCTAAACTTCGAAGAACCGGTGCCCAACCTCTTTTCCTTTAACAATCCTTATGGCGCCTGCCCAACCTGTGAAGGCTTTAGCCAGGTCCTGGGTATTGATCCCGATCTGGTCATCCCGGACAAACGACTCAGTGTCTATGAAGGCGCCGTCGCTCCCTGGAAAGGGGAGAAGTTGGTCTGGTGGCGCGACCAGTTTGTCAAGGCGGCCAAAAAGTTCGATTTCCCCATTCATAAGCCGATCATCGACCTGAACAAACAACAAGTTCAGGTGCTTTGGGAAGGCAATGAGCATGTCCAGGGAATCAACGACTTCTTCAAAGAGGTGGAGCGCAACCTGTATAAGGTTCAATACCGGGTACTCCTGTCACGATATCGCGGCCGGACCGAATGCCCCGACTGTCACGGCTACCGCCTGCGGAAAGAGGCCCTGTACGTAAAGATTAATGGCCGTCATATCGGGGAACTTTGCGAAATGCCTGTTCGCGATCTATCCGAATGGTTTGATGGACTCACCCTCGAACCCCATGAGCAGCAGATCGCCCGCCGCATCCTCATCGAGGTTCGCCACCGGCTGAACACGCTCAGCGATGTCGGCCTGGGTTATCTGACCCTCAACCGTCTCGCCAATTCCCTTAGCGGCGGCGAAAGCCAGCGTATCCAACTGACCCGTTCCCTCGGAAGCAATCTCACCAACTCGCTTTATATCCTGGACGAACCTTCCATCGGGCTTCACTCCCGTGATACGGAACGGCTGATCCGGGTGCTCAAGGAACTGCGCGACCTGGGGAATACCGTCGTCGTCGTCGAACACGATGAAATGATGATGCGTCAAGCGGATTATATCATCGATATGGGGCCGCTGGCCAGCCACCTCGGCGGCGAGGTAGTAGCAACAGGCGATTATGATGCGCTGATTGCAAATGAAGACAGCCTCACCGGGAAATATCTAAAGGGTACGCTGACCATCACCCCGCCGCCGCAAGTACGGTCCTGGAACCGCTCCCTGATCGTGGAAGGCGCCCGCCAAAACAACCTTAAGGACCTCACTGTCGAATTCCCGCTAAACGTCCTTTGTGTGGTCAGCGGCGTTAGCGGCAGCGGAAAGACCACACTTGTCAGACAAATCCTCTACCCGGCCCTGCAAAAGATAAAAGGCGAGCCGGGCGAAAAGGTCGGACTTCACAAGGATATCAAGGGTGACATCGACTACCTCTCTCAAATTGAAATGGTCGATCAGAATCCCATCGGAAAATCATCGCGTAGTAACCCGGTCACTTATATAAAGGCCTATGATGAGATCCGGGATCTGTTCTCCCGGCAGCCGCTTAGTAAATTGCGCGGATTCCAGCCCAAACATTTTTCATTCAACGTTGACGGCGGCCGCTGTGATACCTGTAAGGGCGAAGGCGAACAGATCGTCGAGATGCAATTCCTCGCCGACGTTCACCTGACCTGTGAGGTTTGCCACGGGCGGCGCTTCAAGGACGAAATCCTGGAAGTGACCTATCGGGAAAAGAATATTTACCAGGTCCTGGAGATGAGTGTCGACGAAGCCCTTGAATTCTTCAGGGATGAGGCGGCTATCCTGCAAAAGATCCAACCGCTTAGCGACGTCGGACTTGGCTATGTCAAGCTGGGTCAGTCCTCAGATACCCTTTCCGGCGGTGAAGCCCAGCGCGTCAAGCTTGCTTCCTTCCTCGGGAAAGGCCGTGCCCAGGGACATATCCTGTTTATTTTCGACGAGCCGACTACGGGACTTCATTTCCATGATATCCGCAAATTGCTGGCCTCCTTCAATGCGCTGATCGGGCAAGGCCATTCGATCCTCGTGGTCGAGCACAATACTGACGTGATCAAGTCCGCCGACTGGGTGATCGACCTCGGACCCGAAGCCGGCGACGGCGGCGGAAATCTGGTTTACGCCGGAACGCCGAAAGGGCTCAAAAAGGTCAAGGAAAGCTATACCGGTAAATTCCTATAGATGGCAAATGGCTAAATAATAGCGGGGGATCGTTGAATAGCCAGATAGGAATCGTCGCAAACGATGAATATTCGTTCCAAAAATCTCATGCACTTGCTTCGCTCCATCCTTTGCGCATTCGGTACCATCCTCACCCATTGCACGTTTGCCCAGACCCCCACGCCGGAGATCTTTTCTCCCGGGGTAATTTCAGGCCCCATCAGCGATGCAGCGCCCGCGTTTACACCAGACGGTAATACGGTCTACTTTCACCGGAGCGGACCCGGTCTGAAGGGTGTAATACTAGTATCTCACTTCCGGGATGGGCATTGGGCCGCACCTGAAATCGCGCCGTTTTCCGGACAATGGCAGGACATCGAGCCGGCGATGGCTCCGGATGGCTCCTATCTTATCTTTTCGTCCAACCGGCCGGCGGTCCGGGGCGGGCAAGCCTTGAACGGGGCATGGAACGGGAAGAGCTATCCAGATGGGGGTGGTAATCTGTGGCGTGTCGATCGGAAAGGAGAAGGCTGGGGCGAGCCGTACCGACTACCGGACGTCGTCAACAGCGACAGTTCGGTGTTCTCTCCCGCCATTTCAGCCGATGGCGCCGTCTATTTTATGAAGCCAGTGGGCGATACGGGGAAATTCCATCTTTATCGCTGCGCTTACCGGGATGGCCAATATCAGCTGCCTATTCGCCTTCCGTTCAGCATGGTGGATTCGGTAGCCGATGTTGACTTGGCATTGGCGCCGGATGAATCTTTTGCGGTGTTCTGCTCGAGACGGCCACCCGCGACGCACCTTTACCTTTGGATCATCTTTCAGGACCATGGCTCCTGGGGCACGCCGATCAATCTTGGTCCGGAGGTCAACCGGGCTGCTTACCATATTGAGGCGAGACTAAGCTCCGACCATCGCCGGGTATATTTTTCCTGCTCTTACGTGCCCAAACCGGCGGATATCCCTTCGAAAAAAGAAGACCGGCAGATTGCGCTGGATCACTCCGGGTGGGAGACCGGTCTGGACAATATTTGGTCCGTTCCGCTCGACAAATGGCTGGAGGGCCGGTGAGCGGATTACTCTGATCGCAGGCTCCGCACCGGGTTCATCATCGCCGCTTTTATCGACTGGAAGCTGACAGTCAGCAGCGTAATGGCCAGTATCCCTAACCCTGAAGCCGCGAAAATCCACCACGACAACCGCGTATGGATCGCGTAGTTATGCAGCCACTGTCGCATCGCCCAATAGGCCAGTGGCATCGCGATCAGCGTGGACAAGATCACCAACTTAACAAAATCGCCGGACAACAGGGCCCAAAGTTGCAGCACCCGCGCACCCAATACTTTCCTCACTCCTAATTCCCTGGTCCGCTGTTCCGCCACGAAAGATGCCAGCCCGAACAACCCCAGGCAGGAGATAAAGATCGCCAGTACCGCCGCAAGGGTGGAAAGACTACCCATCCTGGTCTCTTCGTCAAATTTCTGCGCATACCCTTCATCGTTAAACTGATAAAGGAAGGGGCTGCCGGGATTGTATCGTTTAAATATGGGCTCCATCCGGGCAAGCGCAACATGCATCGACCCCCCCGGGTGGACCCGGATGGTGATCACCCGCTTGTAACCGTTTTCCACAAATACCGCCGGCTCAACGAGGTCATAGGGCGAATTGGTCAGCATATCCTTGACGACGCCGATTATGGTATATGGCTTGTCGAACAACTTCACTTGCTTCCCGATCGGCTCTTTAAATCCCGTCGCCCTTACCGCCGCCTGATTCAAGATCATTCCGCCGCTGTCCGTCGCATAATCCCGCGAAAAATCCCGCCCTTGCACCACCGTCCAGCCAACCGTTTTTCCAAACTCCGGAGTGACGTTGACATTGCGGTACTCCATCCCCTTCTGGATCTCCGTCTCTCCGGGCCATTCCAATTCATTGTTGTCCCAGAACCCGGTCGTCGTGTATGACCCCAGCGCTACATCGGACACCGTTCCGGTGTTCAGCAGCTCCTGACGGAGGGCGTCATAATGATTGAACAACGTGTCCGTATTGACTTGTACATTGATTAGCCCCGCCCGGTCGTAACCAACAGGCCGGTCTTTTCCCAATTGGATCTGCCGGAAAATGATGATCGTAGCGATGATCAATGAAAGGCTGACGGTGAACTGGGTCACGACAAGGATCCGCCTTGGCAGCGTAGCCCCGCGTCCGGCCCTGAACGTTCCCTTAAGCACTTTCACTGCCCGAAAGCCTGACAGATAGAAGGCAGGATAGCTGCCGGCGAGGATTCCGGTGAGCAGAACAAAACCGAGAGCAGCCAGCCAGAACACCGGGCTGAAAAGCGGGATCGTTATTTCCTTTGCCGCCAGCTCGTTAAATGCCGGCAACCCGAGATATGCCAGGCTCAGGGCCAGTACAAAGGCGATCGCCACCGTCAAAATGGATTCGCCGAGGAATTGACCGATCAACTGCACTCGTAATGAACCGACCGTCTTACGGATCCCGACTTCCCGAGCCCGCTGCTCGCTCCGCGCTGTGGAAAGGTTCATGAAATTGATGCAGGCCAGCAACAGGATAAAAGCCCCGATCGTCCCGAATAGCCAGACAAAACGTATCCGGCCGCCGGCGGCCACACCGTTGTTGTCCTGGTCGAATTGATCATGCAAATGCAGCCTGTCCAGCGGATATGCCATAAGCTCTTCCACCCAGCGGGAAAGATGCGGCGTAGGCAGCTTCCTGATCCGGGCCGTAGCCTGCTCGAAACTCACCCCATCCGCCAACTCGCCAAACATCCATGCGCTATGATCATCCCAATTGGTATTGCTGTTTAAATATCCGTTGGCCTTGTCATCCCAGGGCAACAGGAACTGCGTCTCATGAAAAGTCGTATTGAATGGAAGATCGGCAAACACGCCGCCAACCCGGTAATCCTGCTTGTTATCCAGCCTCACCCTCTTGCCCATTGGATCCGTATGGCCAAACAGATCCCGTGCGGTGCTCTCCGCCAGCAGAAGAGTGGAGGGGTCTTTCAAAGCGGCTGTGCTGCCGCTCAGCATCTGAAAGCTAAATATCTCCGGGAAACTATATTGCGTCCAGCAACCCTGCCGGGAAAGCGCTTTGTCGACAAAACTAATCAAATGATCGCCGGAATAGCTGATCAACACGGTCTTTTGGAAAACATCCTTATAGTCCTTGCTGAGTATCGGGCCGATGACCGTGGATATAGATTGACCGACACTTGTCACCGGATGTTCCGGGCTGGCCTGGGACCCCATCACCGGAGAAGTCTGCCGCTGTACCAGCATCACCTCCGCAATCCGCCGGTGATTCACGTGATAATGATCAAAACTGAACTCGTCCACGATCCACAGCCCGATCAATAACGTTATGGCCAGACCGACGCCAAGACCGGCAATATTGATAAAAGAATAACCCCTGTTTCGGGCCAGATGCCGCCAGGCGATTTTGAAGTAGCTCCTGAGCATGGGAAAAGATTTGTCATTTCGAGAGCAAAAAAAATGCCGGGTCACTAAACAACTGGGAATCATCCAATTGCCCAATACCAACCGGCATTCACTGTTCGCTTTTGATACGCCCAGTGTCCTAATTCCATCCTCCGCCGAGGCTTCGGTACAATTCCACTTCTGCGCTTAACTGCCCTTTCTTTATTGATGCTAATTCCAATTCGCTTTGTAGTACGTTGCTCTGCGCCGTGATCACCTCCAGGTAATTGGCCATGCCATTCCGGAACAGGCTGTTGGCATTGCTGATCGCACGCCGCAAGGTGCTCACCCGGTTAGCCGCAACGATCTGCTGTTCTTTCAGCTTATTGCGCTCTGCCAACGCATCCGATACCTCACCTACGGCCACCAGCACTGTCTGCTTGAACTGGATAATCGTCTTCTCCCGGTCTACCTCCGAGATCCGATATGCCGTTTTTAGCTTTTTGCGCTGGAACACCGGTTGTGTCAGACCGCCGACTACCATTCCGAACAGCGATCCCGGGATGTTGAACCAGTTCTTAAAAATATAGTTGTCCCATCCACCTTCCGGCGAAATCACCAGCGAAGGATACAACGCCGCTTTGTTAATGGCTACATCGGCATTTGCAGCTGTCAGCGCCAGTTCGGAGCTCCGCACGTCCGGACGGCGACTGACGAGCGCCGCCGGCACACCGGCCGACAGGGTATCGTGTACTGCCGCCTGATCGAGGGTAATATTCCGCGTGATCTTATCCGGAAGACTGCCGGTCAGTATGCTCAGAGCGTCCTCCTGCAACAGAATATTCTGCTGTAGTTGCGGGATCAGCTGCGCCGCCGATAGCTCCTGTGCCTCGGCCTGCTGGACACCCAGTGCCGTCACGTCTCCCGCAGCAAACTGCAGCCGGATGATCCGCAGGGTGCTGTCGTTAAGGGCCAGGTTGGCACGCGCAATCCCCAACTGCGCATCCAGCATCAGAAGGTTATAATACCCTTCAGCTACACTCGAAACAATATTGGTCTGCAAAGCTTTTCTCGCTTCTTCTGTCTGGAGATATTGCGCCAGCGCCTTGGATTGTTTGTTTTTTATTTTTCCCCAGATATCGGCCTCCCACGACAGGGCCACATTGGCATTATAGTCGTTGAGGTACTTCGAATGGAGAAAGTCATTGGCCGTTATCCCATTCAGACTTTCGGAACCGGGGCGGGTCAGCGTCGCTACTGCCTGCGCATTGACATCCGGCCAGTATCCCAGCTTGGACTGTCCCAGCACGAGCTGCGCCGATTTGATATTCTGCAGCGCGATCTCCATATCATAATTGTGGGCAATCGCACTGCCGATCAGTTGCTGCAAATCTGGATCAGCGAAGAAGCTTTTCCACGGCAGGTCCGCGATACTCGTCGTGTCGGCAACAGCCGCCGCGGACCGGAACTCCGTAGGCACTTGCGCCGCCGGCACGGCGACATCCTTTGACACTTTGCACGACCCGAACCCAATCATCATCACTACCAATCCGATCACCGTCAGAGCCGGCTGCAAACGTACCCGGCCAACCTGACGGTTCGCGAACCGCTCCTGCAAATGCTGGAAGATCACAAACAGCACCGGTACGACGAAGACCCCAAGGATGACGCCGGTCAGCATCCCGCCGACCGCACCTGTTCCGATCGACCGATTGCCCAATGCAGAAGCGCCTTCCGCCCGCATCAACGGTAACAACCCTGCGATAAAGGCAAAAGAGGTCATCAGGATCGGCCGCAGCCGCAGTTGCGCCGCTTCAAGCGCGGCGGCCATCAGTTCCATCCCCGCCCTGCGGCGCTGCACCGCATACTCTACGATCAGGATCGCGTTCTTTGCCAGCAACCCGACCAGCATGATCAGGCTGACCTGTACATAGATATTGTTATCGACCCCGAACAGTTTTAAGAAACCAAACACGCCGAATACGCCTACCGGGATCGACAGGACGATCGCAAACGGCAGGATATAGCTCTCATATTGTGCTGACAACAGGAAGTACACAAAGACAAGGCTCAGGATAAAAATGAAGATCATTTGCGACCCGGCAGCTTTTTCTTCCCTCGTCATTCCCGTCCATTCGATCGCATAACCGCGCGGAAGCACCTGCGCCGACGTCTCCTCAATCGCTTTGATGGCATCGCCCGTACTATAACCCGGCTTGGGTACGCCGTTAATGGTAACGGCATTGTACAGGTTGTTGCGGGTGACTGTTTCGGGCCCGTAGACCCGTTTCAGCGTG
Source organism: Puia sp. (assembly GCA_035570015.1). Classification (GTDB taxonomy): domain Bacteria; phylum Bacteroidota; class Bacteroidia; order Chitinophagales; family Chitinophagaceae; genus Puia. Next base: position 23,929 of record DATMLR010000078.1, on the reverse strand, counting down.
ATCAGTTGGTTGACCGGTACCATCATCCCTGTTTGACTTTTGACATAGATTCCGTCGAGCGATTTCTCGTTGGCCCGATAGGACACATCGGCCTGAGCCATGACCCGGTAATACTTTCCGAACCGGTTGAAGTCGCTGACAAAGCTGCTGCCATAATAGATCTGCATCGTTTTCATCAGGTCGCTGATCGAGACATTCAATTGCCTGGCTTTATCGTCGTCAACCTCCATCATATATTGCGGGTTGCCGGAGGCAAAGGTCGTGAAGGCATATGCGATCTCCTTCCGCTGCATCAGCGCGCCGATCAGCTGATAGGCCATACCTCCCAGCTTATCCAGCGAACCGTTTGCCTGATCCTGCAGCATGAACTCGAATCCCGCCACGTTCCCGAAGCCTTGTATCGTCGGGAAGGTGAAAAAGAAAGCATGGGCGTCCTTCACGCCACTGGCCACCTTCATGGTCATGGACGCGGTGATCGCGTTGATATCCTTGAGCGGACCCCGCTGGTCCACCGGCTTCATCCGGACGAAGCCGGCGCCATAGGGCGACGCATTGGCATTTGAGATGAAGTTCAACCCTTCTATATTGTAGCGCCGGTCCGTGATGGGGTCCTGCTTGATGATGCTGTCGATCTCCTGCATGGCCTTGTGCGTCTGCGCCAGCGAGCTTCCCGGCGGCGTCTGGACGGCGTATAACAGGAAACCCTGATCCTCTGTGGGAATAAACCCGCTGGGCGTTCGCTCCATCATAAGGTAGGAGGTAGCCGCCAGCACGACCAGCGCGGCAACCGGTATCCAGCGGCGACGAAACAGGAACCGAAGGCTTTGCAGGTAGCGCTGCGTCATCGTACGGAAGCCGGTATTGAAGGCGGTAAAGAACCGTCCCGCGATGCCTTTACGCTCGCGATTCCCGCCGCGAAGGAACAAGGCACAGAGCGCCGGGCTCAGCGTTAACGCATTCACGGCCGAGATCAGGATAGCGGTGGCGAGCGTGAACGCGAACTGCCGGTAGAAGACCCCTGCCGGGCCCTGCATGAAACCAACCGGGATGAACACCGCCGCCATCACCAGCGTGATCGAAATGATCGCCCCCGAGATCTCGCTCATCGACCGGATCGTAGCCTCCCTGGGCTCCAGCTCCGTACTTTCCAGCTTGGCGTGGACAGCCTCCACGACCACAATCGCGTCATCCACGACGATCCCGATCGCCAGCACCAGCGCAAACAGGGTGAGCAGGTTAATTGTAAACCCAAAGAGCTGAAGGAAGAAGAAGGTCCCCACGATGGCCACCGGCACCGCGATCGCCGGAATCAGCGTCGAGCGGAAATCCTGCAGAAAGAGAAAGACCACAATGAACACGAGGATAAATGCTTCCACCAGTGTGTGGAGTACCTGGTCGATCGAAGCATCCAGGAATTCCTTTGAATTGTACATGATGCTTGTCCCCAAACCCTTTGGCAGATCGGCCGTGAATTTTTTTACCAGCTTCTGCGCCTCCGTCAGGATATCGTTGGCATTGGAACCCGCTACCTGGAAAACTGCAACGCCGGAAGTCGGAAAACCATTCAGGGTGCCGTTGGAAGAATAGGTGTAAGACCCGAACTCGACGCGGGCCACATCCTTCAGCCGGACTGCCGACCCGTCGGAATTCGACTTGACGATGATGTTTTCGTAATCTTCATTCTTATTGAGCTTGCCCTTGTATTTCAGCACGTATTCAAAGACCTCGTTGCTGCTTTGTCCAAGCCGCCCCGGCGCCGCTTCCAGGCTCTGATCCCGGATCGCATCCGTCACCTCAATGGGTGAAAGATTGTAGGCCATGAGCCGGTCCGGTTTCAGCCAGATCCGCATCGAATAGTCCTTGGTGCCGAACGCCTGGGCGTCGCCGACCCCGGGAATCCGCTGCAGCTTGGGGATCAGATTGATCTTGATATAGTTTTGCAGAAAGGTCTCATCGTAGACGCTGCTGTCCTTACTGTACAGCGCGATGAACATGATGATGCTGTTCTGTTGCTTCTGCGTTGAGATACCCGCCTGGATCACTTCCTGGGGGATCTGGCTGGTCGCCTTGGCCACCCGGTTCTGCACGTTGACCGAAGCGATATCCGGATTGGTGCCCTGCTTGAAGTACACCGTTAGCGACATGCTGCCGTCGTTGCTGGAATTGGAGGTCATATAGGTCATATTCTCGACCCCGTTGATGGCCTCCTCCAGCGGGACAGCTACTGACCTCGCTACGACTTCAGCATTGGCGCCGGGATAGTTGGCCGTTACCACCACGCTGGGCGGTGCAATGTCCGGGAAGAGTGTGATCGGCAAGGTATACAGCGCCAAAACGCCAAGTAAAAGCAAAATGATACTTACGACCGTCGATAATACCGGTCTTTCAATAAATCTCTTAAGCATAAAATCTACAATGGAGTTACTTTAATAATACTGTCTCTTGAAAGAAGCTGCGGGGTGATCACCATCCCGTCCTGCAGCCGGTCCATCCCGGCATAAACGATCCGGTCACCCGGTTTCACCCCCTTATCCACGAGGTACCAGCCGGTGGTTTTTGCCACGACGTGCAGCGGCCTGCTGCTTACTTTATTGGAATCTCCCACCGTATAGACGAAGATCTTGTCCTGCAGCTCATAGGTTGCCGTCTGTGGAACAGGTATCGTCGCCGAATTGGACTGCGGGATGCGGATCCTGCCGGTACTGCCCGTGCGGAGCAGCCCATCGGCATTCGGGAAGACAACGCGAAAGCTGATGGTGCCCATCGTTTTGTCGAATTGGCCCTCCATCAGCTCGATCCGGCCTTTGGCGGCATAGATGCTTTTATCCGCGAGCTGCAGCTCAACCTGCGGGAGCGTCTTTATTTTATCTGTGATCGTTTTACCTGCTGATTCATCCGTGAAATGCAGGAAGTCACTTTCGCTCATCGAGAAATAAGCATAGACTTCGCGCACATCTGACAGTACCGTCAGCGGAGATGACTCACCTTTGCCGACAAGACTTCCGACTTTATAGGGTATCCGACCGATATAGCCGCTGACCGGCGCTTTGATAAGCGTATATCCGAGATTGATATCCGCATTGTGGGAGGCCGCTTCCGTCTGGCTGACCTCCGCTTTGGCAGCGGCATAGGCGGCTTCAGCGGCCTTCAGCTGCACATCGGAAATGACCTTGTTCTCCACCAGTGGCTTCAGTCGGTTCACTTCGATAGCGGCCTTGTCCATATTGGCTTTTGCAGCGCTGATATTGGCCTGCGCGTTATTCAACTGCTCGTCGTAAGGCCGGTCATTGACCTTGAAAAGCGGCTGCCCCTGGGTCACATAGGCGCCTTCTTCTGCGAAGATCTTCTCCAGGTAGCCGCTGACCTGCGGGCGGATCTCAACATTCGTCTTACCCTCTACCGTCGCGGAATATTCGGCATAGGTGGTGGCGGGAGAAGCGTTGACGGCCAGGACGGGAAGTGCCTGCGGCGGCGGCGGGACTTGTGTGCCCTGGACTTGCGAACAACTGCTGACATAAATTGCAATGATGATCGATAAGGCGGAAAGGAATAATAATTGTCTCATAACATTATTAAATTTTTTAATGGTGTTAAATTGGCAAGCCGCGAAACCCGTCCGGAAAAAGTATTCATACCAATGACACCGGACCGGGGAACAACCGGACACTTAGAGCTGAATTTTTTTCAAATGGGGCAGGTCGGATAGGCTGTTAGGGGCTACCTCGGGCGGAGGAAGTTTCCTTCGGGCCGGGCAAGAGGGACGGAGGGGATGGACTCACCTAACGTGTTAAGGATCGGGTGATGCCGGTTATGGCATCTTTGAGTATTTGCCGGTTGATCTCATCCGTCGTCCCCTTCCGGGTAATATTGATGGAGATCAGACCGTGGATAATGGACCAATAGGTATAGTACTTTGTGCAAACCCGTTCGTCTTCCGGGTCTTCGATACCCATTATTTTCAAAATGGGCTCAACCGCGATATCATAGGGAGTGGACCCCGCCGGCAACAACTCGTCCATGAGACAGCAGTTGACCTCCACACCAAACATCAGTTGGTAGTATTCTTTGTGGGCAAAAGCAAAATTCCAGTAGGCCAGCCACATGGCCTCTATTTGCTCCGCCGGCTCGGGATGTTTGGCCGCCGCTGCCTTCATTTGGTCGGCCAGCATCTCAAACCCTTTTTTCGACAATTCCAACAGGATGGCTTCCTTGTTCGCATAGTATTCGTAAATAATGGGCGCAGTATACTCGATCCGGTCGGCAATCTTTCGCATACTCAGCGCCTGCCATCCTTCATCCTTTACGATGTCATAAGCCGCATCCAGGATATTGATCCGGGTGTTCTCTTTTAACCGATGGATTCGTTCTTTACTCCCCATGTTGAATTGCCTCCCCTGTTTACGCCTTACTGCCTTAAATAATTTAACAGTGTTAGACAAAATTAGGAAGTTTTGACAATTCAGCAAATTTTTTTTTTAAATCTGGGGGCACCTGTCCCCGTTTATTTGAACTACTCAAATTTAACTTCACCCTTTAATGTCGCCCAAGGATGAATCTCATAGGAAAAGATCTTTGATGAAACCGCCGGATCTTCTTGGGTGATCTTTTCAACTTCTTCACGTGTTTTACAGCTATAAATTTCAAGACCAATCCAGGTCGCTTTGTCAAGAAAGGCCCCTCCGGTAATAATTTTACCAATTTCTCTTTGACTGATAATGTAATGGATGTGCTCCTGAAATAATTTTGCCGTAGTTGCCGAATCCTGTCCCCATGTTGAGCCTTTATTAAACATGACAAACCAATAGTGACCCATTGATTGCACTTGGGTTCCTGCTGATTCTTTGAGATCTGATTCCTGGGTTAAAATACATTTCCATGCACCATTCTTCCAGAGCCAAACATCGGTTTGGCGTTCATTATACTCCCTGGGTTTGCCGCGAACAACTATTTTGAGCTTTGTAGTTACGAGCGCAACGTTTCCGAACAAGCGAACCCTGGGTTCCGAAATCTCCTGCGCATTTAGCAGCCTGTGCCCTGACCTTATTCCACTGGGGAAAACGTCAGTTCCCTCAGCTATGTCGCCGTGAGAGGTAATGACGGCCCAGTCTTTGTCCAGCATGCGTACAATTCCCAAGGTGTCATTATTTTGCAACGCCATTGCCAATTCCTTGTCCGCCGCCAGGGCATTTTCCACGGTCGGTCCATTCGGAAGTCTAAAACCTGCGATGATTGCGATGATCATCCAGGCTATAAATACTTTCATCATCTAATTTTTCATAAATATAACTGGGGAATGAAGTAGCCCGCAAACCCATTACTTAACAGGTTGAATATTGTTGGTAAGACGCAGCTCCGTGAGGAATCTTTGTTTGAAGCGCCGGCTAAGCGGGATCCGGACCTCCCCAACGGAGATAGAATCACGGTCGATCTGCCGGATATGCGGCCTGGCGACGATAAAAGATTTGTGGGTTTGCAGAAACGCCCGGTTAGGCAGTTGTTTTTCCATCCCCTTCAGCGTTTGATAAACCAAATATTTTTTCTGCCTTGTATGTACGATCACATAGTTGTTGGCGGCTTCCAGGTAAAGAATTTCGTCATACCCGATCTTTTCGAACCTTCCGTTGGTTTTTATATAGAGATAACCCGCGGGTCCGGTCTGGCCGCCGGTATTGTTTCGAAGAACCCACCATTCCAGCGCCTTTTCACAGGCGAGTTTCAACCGCTCAGGTGAAACGGGCTTTAATAAATAATCGACCACTCCATGTTCGTAGCCGTTCAACGCATATTGCGGATAGGCAGTAACGAGGATGACCATCGGCTTGACATCGAGACCCGACAGAAACTCCAATCCATTTTTCCAGGGCATTTCGACGTCCAGGAAAAGAAGGTCTGTGGTGGTGGTTTTTAAAAGCTCCCTTGCTTGCTCTGCGTCCGCGGCTACCCCCGCAACGGTAAAGATCCCGAGTGCCAGAAGGTCCTCTTTTAGGCCATTCCTTGCCGGTTGCTCATCATCTATAATTATACAACTCGGTTTCATACAGCAATGGTGAGGGTTGTTTCAAAATGGTTCCCGTTCTCCGCGGTCGATAAGGTAAACCGATCGCGGCATAATAATTCCAGTCTTTTCCGCGTATTAACCAGTCCTATGCCACACCACTCGCTCTTCTTAGCCGGGTCATAGCTATTCAGCGCTCGGAAATAAAAACTACCTTCCTCCAGGCTGCAAGTCAGCGTGATGAAATTTTCCCGGTCGTCCCAACGGGATACGTGCTTAAAGCAATTCTCTACCAGGGGCGCCAGGACATGGGGCGGTATGGTAAAACCGGTCATCGACCCGAAACCGGAGCAGCTAACCCTAACCAGGTTTCCGGACCTCTCCCGTTGCAGACCCACATAGTTCTCAATAAAACAGATCTCTTTTTCGATTTCCACCACGGACTCATTGCATTCATATAACTGGTATCGGAGCAGGGCCGAGAATTGTTCCGTGAGCGACCGGGCGTCCCCGTTTGACCGGTCAATTTTATAGTAGATGGTATTAAGGGCATTAAAGATGAAATGCGGATTGATCTGGTTCTTCAGTATCTCCAGTTCCGAACGCAAATGCGTCGCTTCCATGTCGGCCAGCTGTCTGGCCGTGACAACGCGATCATAGGCCAGCCGGAGTGCGCAACCGCCCAGCGCGACCAGGAAGATCATCAGGTAAGAACCCGTGGCCAGGTTGGACCAGAACCAATAATAGAAAACTTCCTTGTATCGGGCTATGTTGGCCTGATATTCCAATGGATTGCTGTCCATAAGGCGCAGCTGGAATACCATATTGGCGGTCCCTCCCACAAGGACAATCAACCCCAGTCCAAGCCCGAAGCGCCAATACGCTGCCCGGTAGAAGAAGCGGGGCATCAGCCATTCCACGGTGCAGAGAAGTGCTGCGATGTACAGGACGATTTCGATGGCGGACGAACGCAAAGCCCTCTCCGTATCATGTAACCATCCCAGCTTGAAGAGAAACCAGCATAGCGAGAACCCGATCGTGAACAGGATATAGTAGCGAAAACGGCGTGGCATTACGAAACCCGGCATATATGACTTAATATACCCCAAAAATCAGGAGTATCCCGCCAACTTTCCGTGTGCGGCCGTCTTTTGAGGGTAAGAGGTATTAACCGCCGCAGTTATTCACTGCGCAGACTATTGACCGGATTGGCCAATGCCGCCTTAACTGCCTGGAAACTAATGGTAAACAGGGCGATCGCCAAGGCGCCCAACCCCGCGAGGATAAATATCCACCATGCCGACCAGATATCGATCCGATAGGCAAAATCCTTCAGCCACTTGTACATCAGAATAAATGTAATCGGCGTCGCGAACACGAAAGCAATGCCCACCAGCCACAGAAAGTCCTTCGATAGCAGCCGGACAATCCCGCCAACACTTGCACCCAGGACCTTGCGTACCCCAACCTCTTTTGTCCGCAGGACTGTGCTGTACGATGCCAGTCCCAGCAGCCCGAGACAGGAAATAAAGATGGCCAGCCCGGCAAAATACAGGAACAACTTCCCAAAACGGTCTTCCGCCCGGTATTGCTTGTCAAACGCTTCATCGACGAAGTAGTAACTGAATGGCCAGTTGGGGAGCATCGTATGATAATCCTTTTCGATTCCGGCAATCGTTCCTTTAAGATTCGTCGGCCGGACTTTCACCGACATCTCGTAACAGCCGCCCGGCTCGATGCGCAGTGACAAGGGTCGGATCGCTTCCTGCAAACCTTGATAATGGTAATCCTTCACCACGCCAATGATCTTACCTTTCCGGCCCCATTGCGAAAAATTTTTTCCGATCGCATCCTGTGGGTGGTGATAACCCAACATCCGGGTCCCGGCTTCGTTCAGGACCATCGCCTGGGTCGTATCTGCCCCAAAGGCCCTTGAGAAGGCGCGACCCGCCACCAACTTTAATTGATACTGCGAGATATAGTCGAAATCGACAAAGAAGAGATCTGGGCTGCAGACCTGCATTTCCCCCTTTTGGTTCTGGATGATCGAATAGGCATTCATCTGCCCGCTGCCCGGTGTATTGGAAGACATAGCCACCGAGATCACTCCCGGCAGGCTCCTGATCTGGTCCTTCAACGCGTCCTTATGATTGTCGCCATGCGTGTCTACCACAAGCTCCTGGCCCTTGTTGAACCCCAGGTCCTGGTTACGCATGAAATTTAATTGAAACCCTACGAGTAGGGTAGCGACGATCAACCCGATCGAGATCGTGAACTGAGAGATCACCAACCCTTTCCGCAACAGTAGACCCCGGGTACCGGCCGCAAAACGTCCTTTCAGCACCACGATCGGCTGGAAGCCCGACAACACCAGCGCAGGATAGATCCCCGCCAGCAAACCGATTCCAACCCCGATCGCCAGCAACGTAAGAATGTAGCTGGGATGGTGGAAGATCCCGGTACTGACCGTCTTACCCGCCAGGAAATTGAAGCTGGGCAGCAATGCTGCGCATACCCCTACCGATAGCACGAAAGCGATAAGGCAAAGAATTACTGATTCTCCCAGGAACTGCCCCGTAAGCTGCTGCCTTTCCGCCCCGACCACTTTCCGGATCCCGACTTCCCTTGCCCGCTCCGTGGACCTCGCCGTGGTGAGATTGACGAAATTGATCCCCGCGATCAGGAGTATAAAGACCCCCACGATACTAAAGACATATACATTGGTCATGCTGCCGGCTACGGTCCCGCCCCGGGTGGATTTTAGATAGACGTCCTTCAGCGGCTCGAGAATGTAGGTATAGGTTTGATTATTCTCCTTCATGAATTTACCAATGTGGTTCTCCAGGAAGGCCGGAAATTTCTTTTCCAGCGCATGCGGATTGGTGTTGGGTTTCAGCAGGAAATAGGAAAAGTCGCCAAATCCGCCCCAATTCTTGTCGCGGTTCGAATCGGCGGCCCCCGAATACGACGCTACAAGAAAGTCGGCTTTCAATTCCGTATTCTCCGGCATATCCTTCATCAGGCCCGTGACGGTACCGATATCACCCTGATCCCCAAGCAGCAGGTGCTGGCCCATCGGGTTGGCGGACCCAAAATATTTTTTTGCCGAAGTCTCCGACAAGACTACGCTGTTCGGTTCCCGTAATGCCGTCACCGGGTCGCCTTTTAGCAGCGGAAAATCGAAGATTTCAAAGAAGGTCGAATCGGCATAAGCCATATTGTCCTCCTGGATCTTGATGTCAGCTCCCTTTCGGATAAGGATGCTTCCCGGATCGAACCGCAACGCTTTGTCGATCTCGGGGAAATCCCGTTTTGCAGCCACCGGCATCGCGGGCGCGGCGTTATTGAAGTGCAACGTCTCCGATGGATTCACGATATCCGTTACGATCCGAAAGATTCGGTCGCCTTTCGAATGGAAATCATCGTAACTCAGCTCGAACTTCACATAAAGGAAGACGAGGAAACAGGCCGACATCCCGATCGTGAGGCCCAGGATATTCAATAGAGAAAAACCCTTGTGCCGCCAAAGGTTGCGAAATGCTACACGGAGATAGTTTGAAAACATAGAGACTTAATTATTCGGAACGTAAAGAATTGACAGGATTCGCCACTGCTGCTTTCATGGCCTGGAAGCTCACCGTCAGGATGGCTATTACTATTGCCAGGAAGCCGGCGATCGCAAAGATCCACCAATAGATGGGAATCCGGTAGGCGAAGCCCTTTAGCCAGCCCCCGATCAGCCAACCCGCGATGGGCGCCGATACAACGAATGCGATCAGGACTAACAGCAGGAAGTCCCGGGAAAGCAGGTAGACGATTTGACCCACAGACGCTCCGACAACTTTCCGGATGCCAATCTCCTTTGTGCGCTGTACGGTGCTATAGGAAGCCAGTCCCATGAGCCCCAGACAGCTGATAAAGATTGCCAGCGCGGCGAAATAAAGGAACAGCGTCCCGAAACGGTCGTCTGCCCGGTATTGCTTATCGAAGAACTCATCCAGGAAGTAATAGGTGAAGGGTTTGTCGGGTACCAATCCCTTCCATTGGCGCTCGATGGCCGCGATCGTGGCGGGGATATGATGTCCGTCGACACTGGCGGTTATCAGGTCACAGCCCTGGGGTTCGATACGGATCGAGAGCGGTTTTATCACCTCCTGCAATGACCGGAAATGAAAGTCTTTCACTACGCCGACGATCAAGCCCTCCCGTCCCCACTGCGAGAATTTCTTCCCGATCGCCTTCTCCGGTGAGGAATAACCAAACATTTTTACCGCTGCCTCGTTGAGGATCATCGCATGGGTCGTGTCGGTCATAAACTGCCGGGAAAAGGCCCGGCCGGCGAGTACTTTGATCTTCAGTTGGGGGATATAGTCGAAATCCACGAAGTATAAGTCCAGGTTGGCGATCTGCATGTCGCCTTTCACGTTCTCGATCTGTGAATAGGCGCCGTGGTCTCCACCGCCAGGCACACTGCCGGCCATCGCCGTCGACAATACGCCGGGCATGTGGCTAACCGCTTCTTTCAGGACCAGTTTTGTCGAGTCACCCTGAGTATCTATAACCAGCTTCTGGTTCTTGTCGAAACCCAGGTCCTGGCTTCGCATATAGTTCAGTTGATTGTAAACGACCAGGGTCCCGATGATCAGGCCGGTCGCGATTGTAAACTGAACGACGACAAGCGCCTTGCGCAGAAAACTGCCTTGACCTCCTGTCGCGAACCGCCCTTTCAGCACCGCCACCGGCTGGAAGGAGCTCAGCACCAGCGCCGGATAGATCCCGGCCGCAATCCCTATGAATACGGCTACCCCCAGCAGGATCAGTAGATCGGCCACTGGCGGAAATACACCAGGATTGATGATCTTCCCCGCCAGGTTGTTGAATGGCGGCAACAGCAACATCGTGCAGCCAACCGCCAGGAACCAGGCGATCAGGCAAAGGATCACGCTTTCGCCAATAAATTGCCCGGCCAATTGCCCTCTTCCGGCGCCCGCGACCTTCCGGATACCGACCTCCTTGGCGCGCTCGGTCGACCGGGCCGTGGTAAGGTTGACGAAATTGATCCCTGCGATCAGCAGGACGAAGCCGCCCACAATGGAGAATATGTAAACATTCGTGATCTTCCCGGTCTTGCTGTCGTCACGGGTGGAGTGCAAATAGATGTTCCGCAGATGTTCCAGGTAGAGGGTAGGGATCATCCTTTCCCTATGCATCTCGGACCCGTTCATTTTTTCGAGAAAAGCCGGCAGTTTGCCCTCCAGCGCTGTGGGATTGACACCAGGCCTCAGCAGTACAAAGGCGTATGCCCCATAGTTTCCCCACTGGTCGTCCAGGGTGTTCGGTCCAGGCTGGACAAACGTGGTAAAGGAAACGATCATATTGCATTTGATCATCGTATTATCGGGGATATCCCTCATTACGCCGGTCACCACCGCGTGACGCTTATCCTTTCCTAATAAAAGCGGCTGACCAAGCGGGTCGGCGTCGCCGAAATATTTTTTTGCTGCCGTTTCGGTGAGGACGATACTGTTGGGCTCCCGGAGTGCGGTTCGGGGATTGCCTTTCAGCAGCGGGAAGTCGAAAATAGAGAAGAACGTGCTGTCGGCATCGACCGCCTCGGTTTCGTGAAAATGCTGATCTCCCCTGGTCACCATCCAGTCGTCTTTCATGACACGGGTAGCAGTTTCCACTTCCGCAAATTCGGTTCGCATGTGCATCGGTACCGGGAAGGCCGGAACGTTGGCGTTGATCGTTTCGGTGGGGGTCTTGATATCCGCCACCACCCGGTATATCCGGTCTGCCTTACTGAACATCGTCTCGTAGTTGAGCTCGAACCGGACATACAGGAAGATCAGGAAAAAAGCCACCATGCCGATGGTTAATCCGATGATATTCAGCAGGGAGAACCCCCGGTGCTTCCAGAGATTCCGAAAGGCGGTGCGCAGGTAATTTTTGAGCATGTGTTAAAGGACGGATGATCGGGGAAAATGTTGCACTATTCAGTCCTTAAACTTTTGACCGGGTTGACAAGCGCGGCTTTGATCGCCTGAAAGCTCACCGCCCCGAGCGCAATCCCGACCGCGGCTGCCCCCGCCAGCACAAATATCCACCAGTAAGAAGTTATCCGATAGGCAAAGCCATCCAACCAGCCACGGACAAAGAACCAGGACAACGGCGCCGCCACCAGGAAGGCCCAGCCCACCAGCAACAGGAAGTCCCGTGACAACAGGTACACAATATTCCCCACCGAAGCGCCCACAACTTTCCGGACCCCGATCTCCTTGGTTCGTTGGATGGTACTGTAGGCGGCAAGCCCCATCAGGCCCAGACAGCTGATAAAGATCGCGAGGATCGCGAAATTCAGAAACAGCCGGCCGAAATGCTCTTCGCTCCGGTATTGGCGGTCAAAGAACTCATCCAGGAAGAAATAGCTGAAGGGCCGGTCTTTCAGCAGCTCCTTCCATTTGGCCTGCACCGCATTGAGCGTTGCGGGCACCCGCCGGCCGTCGATCGTCGCACAGATGAGATCGCAGTTACGCGGTTCTACGCGCATGGACAATGGCTTGATCGGATCCTGGAGTGACCGGAGATGAAAATCTTTGACCACCCCGATGATGGTGCCCGTCTGTTGGAATTGCTCGAAACGTTTTCCGATGGCTTGCTGCGGTGAGCTGTAACCCATCTGTCTAACGGCGGTTTCATTCAAAATCATGGCCTGGGCGCTGTCCGTCCCGAAAGACCGGGAAAAACCGCGACCCGCGACGATCGTCATGTGCATTTGCCCGGGATAGTCATAGTCGACAAAATAGACGACTGCGCTGGTAGACTGCATGTCTCCCCGCTTGTTCTCGATCTTAAAATCGTTCAAAAACGTGAACATACCCGGTACATTGCTGGCCATCGTGTTGGCCAGGACGCCGGGAATGGAAGCAAGGGCCTGTTTGAAAACCATCTTCGCCGAATCGTTTCGTGTATCCATGACCAGCTTCTGGTCCTTACTAAACCCGAGGTCCTGACTTCGCATATAGTTCAGCTGGAAATATACTACCAGCGTGGCGATCATGAGCCCGATCGCGATTGTAAATTGAACGATGACCAGCCCCTTTCGAAGCAGGATCCCCCTTGTCCCCGTACTGAATTTCCCTTTGAGCACGGCTACCGGCCGGAAGGACGACAATACCAGCGCCGGGTAAAGCCCGGCAAAAAGACCGATCAACACGGCAATAGCAAGTAGTACAGCAATGTACCGCGGCTGATTCAGTATGCCCGTGGCGACCTCCTTTCCCGCCAGTTGATTAAATACCGGCAGTAAGATAGCGGAAAGCCCGATGGCCAGGAGGTACGCGATCAGGCAGAGTATAATGCTTTCCCCGATGAACTGCCCCGCCAGCATCCACTTACCCGCACCGACAACTTTTCGGATGCCCACTTCCTTTGCCCGTTCCACGGACCGGGCGGTGGTGAGATTGACGAAATTGATCCCGGCGATCAACACGATAAAGGCGCCAATAATAGAAAAGATATAGACATTGCCGATATGGCCGTTCTTTGCGTCGTCGCGAGTAGAATACAGATAGACGTCATGCAGCGGTTCCATGAGCAGGGTGGCACTTTGCTTATTCCGGCGCAAAGCCGAACCGCCCATCTTCTCCAGGTAAGCCGGCAGCTTGGACTGGAGGCTTGCGGCGCTGGCGCCCGGCTTGAGGAGGACAAACGATTCCCAGGCATAAGCACCCCAAGCACTGTCAAACCCTGTATTCCCCTGTGCGAAGGTGGAAAGGGAAATAAGCATGGAGATCTTGAGATGCGAATTTTCGGGGATGTCTTTCATCACACCCGTTACAGTACCCGGGAACTTATCCCGCGTCAGCGTCAGGACTTTTCCGACGGGATCAGTATTGCCAAAGAACTTTTTCGCCGTCGATTCCGATAGGACGATACTGGACGGGCGGGCTAGCGCGGTCCGCCGATCGCCTTTGACGAACGGGATATCGAACACCTGGAAAAATGTCGAGTCTGCCGAGCCCACATCGTCGGTCTCAAAGACTTCCTTATCATCCCGGATGATCATCCAGTTATCCCCCATGCTAACCCGGGTGGTCAGCTGCACTTCCGGCAAGTATTGGGTCATATGTACCACCGTAGGCAGGGGCGGAGCATTGGGATGATCTATCCCCGAAGGCGTCTTGACATCGGCTACGATCCGATAGATCCGGTCGGCCTTGCTGTACGCCGTGTCATAGCTCAGCTCAAAACAGACATACAGGAAAACCAGGAAAAAGGCGCTCATGCCGACCGTTAGCCCGATAATATTGAGGAGAGAGAACCCCTTATGCCGCCATAGATTGCGGAAAGCGACGCGGAGATAGTTTCTGATCATAGATCTGACGATCCACAAAGAAAATGCCCCATTATTGCATTGTGAAAATCAATCTGATAAGCCCGGCCAGGATGCGCGCTGTCCGGTTTCGATACAGTTGTTGTTCGGTATCGGCTAGCGAAGCCGGTCCGCGCTCTTCACCAGCTTGTCGTCTTTCCGGATTCCCCTCGCCGCCATGATCAGGAATACCGGGATCGCCAGCGCGATTATGGCGGTAAGGCTAAACCCTCCCTCCACAAAATCGGGCTTCCCGCTATGAAACCAGTATACCACGATATTGAGCAGCGAAAGTATGATCAATCCCAGAGCGACCCAAAACTGCCGCTTTCTGTTCTTGTAATTGAAAATATTCCAGCCCATTCCAACGATTAGCACAATCGTGATCAATGTGATCAGGATACTGCCGCTGCTGCCATTGATATAATGGGGCCATGCCGTCAATCCCCGGAGTTCGTGCCCATAATTACCCACGGTGACATTCCCCTGGTAGAAAGGGAATTTAAACGTCAGCACTGCACAGATAAAGGCCAACACCATCCAAATGGTCTGTTTACGTTGTAGCATAGCAATGAATTTTACAATTCAGGATAAAGAGGGAATCCCTTCATGAATTCATTTACGTCCCCCTTCAGCTTCGCCAGTACATCCTCATTTTCCGCATTCACGAGCGCCTTGTCAATCATCTCCACCACCGTAGCCATATGCCCCTCCTTCATCCCCCGCGTCGTGACGGCAGGTACCCCCACCCGGATACCGGAAGTAATAAAGGCGCTCTTGTCATCGAATGGCACCATATTCTTATTGACAGTGATCTCTGCCTTGCCCAGCGCGATCTCCGCCTTCTTACCGCTGATATTCTTATTGCGCAGATCGATCAGCAGCAGGTGATTGTCCGTGCCGCCCGACACGATGTGATAGCCTTTGTCGACAAAGACGTTGGACATGGCCTGGGCATTGGAGATAATTTGTTTGGCGTATGTGGTGAACTCGGCTGAGAGGATCTCGCCGAACGACACCGCTTTGGCTGCGATCACATGCTCCAGCGGACCACCCTGCGTCCCGGGAAAGACCGCCATATCGACCAGGTTGCTCATCGGGCGGATATTCCCTTTCACATCCTTCAATCCAAATGGGTTATCAAAATCCTTTTTCATGAGAATGATGCCGCCGCGCGGCCCGCGCAAGGTCTTATGCGTCGTGGAGGTTACAAAATGACAGTCCTCGAACGGCGAGTTCAGCAGACCCTTCGCGATCAACCCCGCCGGATGCGCCATATCGCACATGACAAAGGCCCCGATGGGGTCGGCAATCGCCCGGATCCGCTTGTAGTCCCAGTCCCGGCTATACGCAGAAGCCCCGCAAATGATCAGCTTCGGCTTTTCCTTCCGGGCGACCGTCTCCATACTATCATAATCCACCCGGCCATCTTCCTTCTTCACGCCATAAAAGACCGGGTGATACAGTTTCCCCGAGAAATTGACCGGCGAACCATGCGTCAGGTGGCCGCCCATGCTCAGGTCCAACCCCAGGATCTTATCGCCGGGCTGCAGGATCGCCAGCATCAGCGCCGCATTCGCCTGCGCGCCGCTATGCGGTTGCACGTTCGCGTAGGCACACCCAAAAATCTCTTTCAGCCGGTCAATCGCCAGCTGCTCGACCTGGTCCACGATCTCGCACCCGCCATAGTATCGCCTGCCGGGATATCCTTCCGCATATTTATTGGTCAGCACGGTACCCATCGCCTGCATCACCTGGAGGGAGGTAAAATTCTCCGAAGCGATCAGTTCTATTCCATGACGCTGACGTTCCAATTCCTTTCTGATCAATTCAAAAACGACCGTATCTTTTTGCATGGCGCAAATTTAGACAAAAATGCACTATTTTACACGCGATTAGACAATCTACATGAAAGCGATCATTCCGGTAGCTGGCGCTGGAACCAAACTACGTCCGCATACATATACACAACCCAAGGCTTTGATCCCGTTAGCGGGAAAAACAATACTCTCCATTATAGTCGACCAGCTAATGGAGGCCGGAATCAACGAATTTATCTTTATTGTAGGCTACCTGGGAGAAAAGATACAGGACTTTGTCCGCCAGAAATATCCGCAGCTGACCGCGCATTTTGTGTATCAGAACGAACGTCAGGGCATCGGCCATGCCGTTCTCCTTACCCGCAGTATCGTCGGCGAAGATGAGGTGTTCATTGTCCTCGGCGATACCATCTGCGAATATGATGTAAAGGAAGTGTTGACCCAGCCCCAATCGATGCTGGGTGTGAAGCGCGTCGATGACCCCCGGAATTTCGGCGTTGCGGAGCTGGAAGATGATGGTGACATCGATAGAGTTGTGGAGAAACCCCAGATCCCCAAATCGAATATGGCGCTCGTAGGTATCTACCGGATCCGGGAGACGGCAACACTTTTCAATTGCCTGGAAAACAACATCCGTGACCATGTTACCAGCTATGGCGAATACAGTTTGACCGACGCAATCGAATGCATGATCCGCAGCGGCGTAAAATTCCATGCCTTCAAGGTCCAGAACTGGTTCGACTGCGGTAAAAAAGAAACCTTGCTCGAGTCCAACGCCAAGCTACTCAAGAAATTCGGCGGGAACATCGCGCCTGATCACCAGTTCGAGAATACCATTATCATCCAGCCCGTCAGCATCGCCCCCGGATGCGATATCCGGAATTCGATCGTAGGCCCCAATGTGGCCATCGGCGAAAAGACCCGAGTCAACTATTCTATAATAAAGGATTCCATCATCGGCTCCTTTGCCGACCTCTATGATATCGTTCTGACACATTCACTCATCGGCAGCGATACGGAAGTCAAAGGTGAATCGCGCAGCCTCAATATCGGCGACAATACCGAGATCGACCTGGGGGAATCCTGAAAAAAATACCCAGTTACCCTTAGAATCCCTTCACTTACCGATGCTGATTCAACGCCTGCCGATGGCAATTCAACGCCTACCGACGCCTGATTCCCGCCCACCGATGCCCGATCCCCTTCCACCGACATCGATTTGTCGTTCTGTAAAAATTGACCTAAATTCGAGTTGTAAATTTTTTCTATGAGCGTCCGGAAGAAAATATGCCTTCTCTTACTGATCTTACCCTTTGCATTATACGCAAAGGCGGGAACAGGCAAGCGGGACGGCGTCCTGAACGGTTATGTGACGGATGCTCATACCAAGAAACCGCTTTCGGGTGTAGTCGTTTCGGCTACGGTTCCCGGTTCGAGTAACATAAGTGAAGTCCTTACGGATGCGGATGGCTATTTTCGTTTTGCCCAGCTGCCCGCAGGCTCTCCGATCACCATATCATTCGATAAGAAAGGTTATCAGTCGACCAAACGTCCCAACGTGAACGTCGGTGAAAAAAGCCCGATCAAACTCAACATCGAGTTCCAACCCGAAGAAATGGATCCCGAATCGGACAACTCCGAATTTCCAATCCTGCGTTTATTGCAAGCCAACTAGCAAGTTGGCTATCCTCATAATTGAATTGCGAACCGTCCTCCGTCCGGTTCAAAGAGAAAACGGGGCTGAGAACAGTCCCGTTTTTTTCTACTACACATGAGGCTTAAAATCTATCTTGATTGTTATGCCTGCCGACTTTATTAAGCATCCCTCAAACCCCTCGCACCGCTTACGATATGCTTCGTATAAAAGTACGTTTCATCCGGCGCAATGTTGCACCGACGTTCAAGCATTTTTTGCCATTCATCCAAATTGGCCCTTAGAGCAATGATTAATTGGAGCGGAAGGCCCACTTCCACATGATCTTCCAGCTGGGCTTCTTGCCGTACATTAGTATGCCGATCCGATAGATTTTTCCGGCCAACCACGTAGTACCCAGAAACCCCAGAACAAGCAAGGCCATCGAAAGACCCAGCTGCCAGTACGGAACTGTACCGGGTACGCCCGCGGGGATCCTCGCCATCATGACGATCGGGGAAGAGAACGGGATAATACTGGCCCAGGTTGCAAGCGGCCCGCTGGGATCCTGAACGACCACCGTCATAATAACAAATGAAAAGACAACGGGCAAGGTGATTGGCAGCATCAGCGACTGGGCTTCCTGCGGGTCTTCGTTGACGGCGCTGCCGACAGCGGCGAAGAGTGCGCTGTAGAAGAGATAGCCCCCGATAAAATAAAACAGGAAGCAGAAAACGATCAATCCCATATTGGTGTTGATAATGAAGTGGCTGAAATTGAAGCCGGAAGATTGGGCTTTGATCGCTGCTGTCGCGGCAGCTGCCCCACCGCTCATCGGCCCGTTAGTGGGGAGATTGGAAAGCGTATCATGCGGGATCACCGCCTGCGCGATAAATCCTATTGCTCCGAGCAGTACAACCCACAGCAGGAACTGCGTCAATCCTACTGCTCCGATTCCCGTGATCTTGCCCCACATGAGCTCAAACGGTCGGACCGAGCTAACCATTACCTCCGCGATCCGGTTGGTTTTCTCTTCCATCACACCACGCATTACCGCAGCACCATAGATAAAGGTGAGCAGGTAAATGAGAATACCGCTGACATAGCCGATAATATAAGCGGATGTCTGACTGGAAGCTCTTGCGGTAGGGCCGCTATCCTCAAAGCTGCTGACATGTGTGATATCCGACTCCTGGCGGATGGAGTCTAATTTTGCACGGCTGACGGTCGTCTGCTCATAGATCATATGGTCCGTCACCGCATCGTGAATCCGATCGTCTAACGCCGACGATTGCTCCAGGCCCAGGGCCTTCTTATATTTCAGCCGGCATTCCGTCTTACCGCTATTCGCCAGCTTTGGAATGATCAGCACGGCCGAACATCCGTGTTGCTCATAGTTCAACGAATCGATTCCCGGGGAGAAGTCGAAGGTCAGCGCCGAGTCACCCTTCAGATAGTCTGAAAAGAAACCATTGGCATCGATGACCGCGATGCGATTATGGGTTTTCGTTTTTAACTGGATCAGCACGGCACCCGCGATGAACAAGATGAATACTACCGGCAATAGAAAGGTCGATAGCAAAAACGTCTTGTTCCTTACCCGGGTCAGATATTCCCGCCGGGTGATCAGCCACATCTTACTCATATTGATGATTTGACAGCTTGAAATTGCCGCGCCAGCGGAGTCCCTTCCACCAGCCGGATGAAAATATCATTTAACGAAGGCAGGATCTCCGTGAATGCCGTAATCCCCTTACCGTTGTCAATAAAATATCGCAGCACATCATTTGACCGGTACCCTTCACTGATTTTGACGATCCATTGGCTATCCCGCTCCCCGACGACCTCAAATGCGGGCGATTCAGGTTTCCAGCCATTGTCACCCGGATTTGCCGCCCCTTCTACGCCTACGGCGAACAGGTTTTCTTTGAACTGTTGCTTCACTCCTGGCACCGACCCGTCAAGGATTTTCTCGCCTTTATTCATCAGGATGATATGATCACAGATCTCTTCCACCTGTTCCATGCGATGGGTACTGAAGATGATGGAAGAGCCGTTTCGGGCCAGTTTATAGATCTCGTCCTTGATCAGGTTGGAATTGACCGGATCGAGACCGCTGAACGGCTCATCGAGAATGATCAGTTTGGGTTCGTGAAGAACGGTGATCACAAATTGGAGCTTTTGCTGCATCCCTTTGCTCAAGTCCTCTACTTTCTTGTTCCACCAGCTTTGCATCTCGAATTTGATAAACCACTCCTTTACTTTTCGCATGGCGTCCTGGCTGCTCAATCCTTTTAGCCGGGCCAGGTACAAGGCTTGCTCGCCAATTTTCATTTTTTTGTAGAGACCCCTTTCCTCCGGCATATAGCCGATCTGAATGATATGCCGGGCCGGATCGAAAGGTTGGCCCTGGAAACGGATCGACCCCTCATCAGGATAAAAGATGCCGGTGATCATCCGGATCAGGGTGGTCTTGCCGGCGCCATTGGGGCCGAGAAGCCCGAAGATGGAGCCCTGATCAAGTTGGAAACTAAGTTTGTTGACGGCGATCTGCGTGGCGAAGTTCTTTTGCAAGTCAGTGACCTCCAGGATGGGCATAGGCAGCGTGTTTAAGGACTAAAATACAGTATTAGTCGTATCGAATGGCCCAAAATTACATCCAGGCCACGGAATTGGCCACTTTTTCTCCATCCATGGCGGCGCTGATGATCCCGCCGGCAAAACCGGCACCCTCGCCGCAGGGAAACAGGTTCCTGATCTGCGGATGGTGGAGTTTGTCCGTGTCACGCGGAATTCGTACCGGCGAAGAGGTCCGGGATTCCGTTGCCACCACTACGGCATCCCGGGTAAAATAGCCGGGCTTCTTTTCGCCAAAGACGCGGAATCCCTTTCGAAGGGCTTCATAGACAAAACCGGGCAAAACGCCCTTCAGCGGAGCGCTTCGCAGACCGGGTAGGTACGAACAGGCAGGCAGATCGGCAGACAACCGACCTTCGACAAAATCTGTCATTCGCTGCGCCGGCGCGACAAATTTGCCGCCGCCCGTCTCGAAAGCGCTTTGTTCGACTTGCTGTTGAAAGAAGAGCCCGGCCAGCGGACCTTGCTTCCGGAAAGCCTGCATGTCCTTTTCTTCGATGGTTACCACCATCCCGGAATTGGCAAAGGGATTGTTTCGTTTGGATGGCGACCAGCCGTTGACCACCAGCTCGCCGGGATTGGTTGAAGCGGGAGCGATGATCCCGCCCGGACACATACAGAAGGAGAACACGCCTTTTTGGTCCACTTGTTCCACGAGACTATAGGCAGCGGGCGGCAGCAAGGGTGAAGGTATTCTGTATTGAATATGGTCAATCAATTCTTGTGGATGTTCAATTCGGACCCCGAGTGCAAAAGGCTTGGCTTCGATCAGGATATTCTGCTGGTGCAGCAGATGAAAAATGTCTCTTGCCGAATGACCCGTTGCCAGGATGACAGCGTTACCGGCAAATTGGTCGCCATCTGCCGTACGGACAGCCAGGATCTTATCGTGTCCGAGGACGAAGCTGACCACTTTCTTTTCAAAGAGCAGGGCGCCGCCGCAGTCGACGATCTGTTGCCGCATCGTTTGGATGATCTGTGGAAGTTTGTTGGTACCGATATGCGGATGGGCATCGACAAGGATCGAAGGCGCAGCGCCGAATTGAACCAGCAGATTGAGGATACGCCGGATGTCGCCTCGCTTCGTGCTGCGCGTATATAATTTACCGTCGCTGTATGTACCCGCACCGCCTTCACCAAAACAATAGTTGCTCTCCGGATTTATGACACCTTCTTTATTAAGCGCAGCCAGATCCCGGCGCCGGGAACGAATATCTTTACCCCTTTCCAGCAGAATGGGGCGAATCCCATTTTCGATCAGCTTCAGTGCCGCAAAAAGTCCCGCCGGGCCCGCGCCCACGATCACGACCTGCCGGTTGGCTGCCGACACATCCGGAAACGCAATGCGCTCGGGGAGCTGCTCCACGAAAGGCTCGCCGATAAAGGCTTCCAGCGAAAGCAGGATATGTGGCTGGCGGCTCCTGGCGTCGATCGATCTGCGCTCGGGTTGGAAACCCGTGATCTCGCTGACACGATGACCAGTTGCCCGGGCGATATAGTCCCGGATGATAACTGGATCAATCGCTTCGGTGGGTAACAACTTCAATTGGAGCTTTTGTCTCATTGTGTGCCTCCGGGCGTGAAACAATGATTGGTGATGTTTCACTGCCAACGTTTGATAAATGTCGTAGTCAATTGTCTGATGATTGCCTTCGGCGAACGGAGCGCTGGTCCGTTTGGCGGTAAAAATACTATAAATAGTTATGGTTGTTTGAGATATAATCCGGCACCCGAGATTTTTCTAAAGGGTGAATGCCCGACGAAAAATATACCCGCCACGGATACAGATTTTTTTTTGAAAAAAAAATTTGGGTTTGGAAAAATGCAATCAAATTATTTCGCTATCTTCAATGACTTCACTCAAAACTCTACATATATGAAGAAAGGTTCGTTCACATCGAAGCTCAGTTCCCCCTTCTTCATAAAAAGTAAGTTTAAGTTGTTCCGACCAGGCCAGTTGCCGGGCATCTGGATCCACTACTGTCGCTTTCTACCTCGTGGAGGCGGTTGTTATGCAACCTGCTTCGCATCGCTTCATCGAATTTCTTATCCTTAAATTGAATTGTGTTCCGGGCGAGAAAAACAGGTGAATAAAAAATTTTTTATTCCACAAAATGTTGTGATATTCGCCGCCCCGCGCATTTTTTTTTGAATCCATGTCCTTGTAAGTTTCGAAAGCATCAATTCCTTAAATCGGCATAAAAATTGGTTACTGTTACAATGGCAAAATCGTTCGATAAAGTATGGGGCAATTGCTTGGATATAATCAAGGACATTGTAGAGTGGCAGCATTACAAAACATGGTTCGAGCCGATCAAGCCGGTTGAGTTAAAGAACAATATTCTGGTCATACAGGTCCCGAGCCAATTTTTTTATGAATATCTGGAAGAGCATTATGTAAATTTGTTGGCGAAGACCTTGCGGCGGATTATGGGGAAGGAGGCGATGCTCGAGTACCGGATCATGGTTGATAGCGGTAATCACCAGAACAAGCCTCTGACGATGGATGTACCCGCCCATGGCTATAAAACGTTTTCCAATAATGAAATGGATTTCCCCCTTATTATAAATAACCCCGTCAAGAACCCCTTCGTGATCCCAGGGTTGAAGAAAATGCAGATTGACGCGCAGCTCAATCCGGTATACACCTTCGACGCCTTTATTGAGGGGGATTGCAACCGCGTTGCGCGCCGTGCCGGAAAGACGGTCGCGGAGAAACCGGGCGCCAATTCATTCAATCCCCTGGTGATCTATGGTGGGGTAGGGCTTGGGAAGACCCATCTTGCGCAAGCGATCGGCAATGAGGTCAAGCGTCTCCACCAGAACAAGGTGGTCTTATACGTCAGCTCCGAGAAGTTCATCAACCAGTTCGTCGATCATTCCCGCAACAATGCGATAAATGACTTCATCCATTTCTATCAGTTGGTCGATGTGCTGATCATCGATGACGTCCAGTTCTTCAACCGTGCCGAGAAATCCCAGGATGCCTTTTTCGCGATCTTTAACCACCTCCATCAGTCCGGCAAACAGCTCATCCTCTCATCCGACAAGCCGCCCAAGGACCTCGATGGCTTGCAGGAGCGCTTACTGAGCCGCTTCCGCTGGGGGTTGAGTGCCGACCTGCAGGTCCCCGACTATGAGACGCGGATCGACATTCTCGAGCGCAAAATGAAGAATGACGGTCTTGAGATGCCAAAGGAAGTGATCAAGTATTTGGCCTATAATATCAACACCAACGTCCGTGAATTGGAAGGTGCGCTGATCTCTCTTTTGGCACAATCTTCGCTGAATAAGAGGGAAATAGACCTCGAATTGGCCAAAAAGGTGCTCCGTAATTTCGTGAAAACTAGCAGTAAGGAGATCACTATCGAAACTATACAGCGAATGGTATGTGAATATTTCGATGTTTCATACGACAAATTACTGCAGAAAACCCGCAAACGTGAGATCGTTCAGGCGAGACAGATCAC
>DATMLR010000077.1:0-10472 GCA_035570015.1 Puia sp. | reverse complement strand
TTCGGACGCTGTCGACGGCGTCCCGCTGTCGCTTCTTGACGGCCGCCGCGGCGGCCTTCACGCTGTCGCGGTCGGCTTTTTGCTTGACTTTTAGGGCATATTTGGCGTCGCTAATACTGTCCTTTCGCGCCTGTATCTTTCGCTCGATGCTGTCTTTGACTTTCTGCACAATGGCCTGGGCGCTGTCGGCCCGGGCTTTGGCCAGCTCCTTCTCGAGCTTCTTCCGTTGTCGGTCGGCAAGATGTCTCGTGGTATCCGCGAGTTTGGCGTTGAGCCGGTCGATGTCGGTACTATCTCTTTTGACGACCTTCTTCGTCGTATCGCCGCGCAAGCCTCCGAGCGTATCGAGGCCGAGGCGGTGAAGGCTGTCGAGGGCGAGTCGTGACAGGCTGTCCGCAACGCCGGGGGCCAGGCTATCGCTTCGGTCCCTGTTCAGCGTATCGGTCAGGGCGGCGATAGAATCCCGGTAGGATTTGGCGACAAAGGCCTTGTGAAGGCTATCGCCCCATCTTTTCTCGATGCTGTCTACATAAATGCGGTGCAGGCTATCCTGGTGGGCCAGGATGATCTGCTCGGCTTCGAAATCCACCAGCCGGGCGGATCGAAAGGTATCCGCGGTCATATACAGGGAGTCGTGGTCCTGCTTGATGATCATCATCGGGCGCTTGGTGGCGAGGAAGGTGTTCTTTTTACGGTTGGAGACCATATGGTCCGCGATCAGCCTGACGCCCTGGGAAGTATCCCGGTAGTCGGCGTTCCCGTCGGCGGTATTGATGCCGGTGCTGTCATCGACATTGACATCGTCCCCCGTGATCAGCTGGGCCTGGTCGGTAATGACCGGTTGGTGGCCAAGGCCTTTGGTAAATTTTGCTTTTTTGTTCTGGAGGTCATACCATCCGGCCCAGGTCGTGACCGTCCGATGGGTAGTGTCCTTGAATAAGACGAAGGTTTTGGTGATAAAGGTCGAGAGCTGGGTCTGCGTATTGTAAAGAAGGCTGTCCGCAGAGAGATCATACTGTGGATCCCGAAGGATGACGTTGCCGCGGAAATGAACGTCCTTGCTGTCTTCGAAATAGACGCCGTGGTCGCTGGTCAGGACGGACTCCTTGTTAACGATTTTGCCCCCATGATCATAGGTGCCCATGCGGAGGTTCATGTCATAGTCAAGGGCATCGGTTGTGAGGACGCCTTTTCCGTCGGTGAGTCGGACGTTCTTCTCAAAGTGCACGAATTTTGTTTGCACCAGATATTTCATGTAATCCGAATAGATATTGACGGAGTCGTTGTCGTTAATATGGACGTTGCCGAAGCACTCGATATAGTGTTCGTGGGAGTTCATGCGGAGGCTGTCGCAGAAGATCAGGGTGTTCTCCTGCTGGATCTCGACGTGATGGACGAGGGTGGTGATGGTCGTCACGGAATCCACATCTTCGGAATGATAGATCTCGTCACTCAGGATCTTGACCTTCATGAGCGTGTCGCTTCCGGAGGATTTAGACGCGACCTGACCTTGCACGCCGGTAGCGAGGCTGAGCAGTATGATGCAGACGAATACCCAAACTCTACTGGCCAATAGCCGGCTTTTCATCCGCGGAATTATTTATTATCAGGTTTCGTCGACGCAGAATCGGGCAGGGGCCCATTGAGCGGGCCGGTTTTATCCTTTTTCCCGAAGACGGAGATATTGACATAGCGTTTAGGGTGGACCCGGAAGTCATCCAGCAGGGTATTCAGGCTCCGGGTGGTGGCTTCCATGTTCTGGTAGAGTCGTTTGTCGTTGATGAGCAGACCAAGGGAACCGTTGGTGCTGTTGATATGATCGATGGCTGTCCGGAGGTCGCTGAGGGTGCTGTTGAGGTTTTGGACGGTCTCGGGGATCTTCGCGGAGGCCAGGCTGGCGGTGGTCTTGTCCATATTGTCCAGCGTATGGGTGATATGGTCGTTGTTCTTTGCCAGGTTACCGGTGAAATCGTTGAGATTCCTGAGTGACTGGGCCAGAAAACCGGTCTGGCTGTTGATGAGCTTCTGCAGCTCGGCTGTGGAGCCGGCCAGGTTGGCGAGGATCGCGCTGAAGTTGTTCTTTGTCCGCGGGTCGAACATCCCGCCGATGACTTCGATCAGGGAATCCAGTGAGGTCAGGGTTCCGTTCAGCTTGGCGACGATCGGGTCGATATTTTGCTGTACCTGGGCGATGATATTAGGTTTCTGTTTGGTTTGGAGCGTGTCGCCGTCCTGCAAGTAGTCCGTCGCGTCGCCCCGGGCGATCACCACGGTGGGGGATATCAGCAGCCCGGGATTGAGGGTGGCGATAGAGTTGCGGGGGATATGTACCTCCTTCTTGAGGGTGATGGTCACCAGGATGCCGCGGCTGAGGTCGGCGTCGGTCTCGGTTATAGCCGAGATATTGCCGATGCTGAGACCGTCGACCTGTACGGCGTTGGAGACCTCCATGCCATCGACGTTATTGAAGAGGGCGTATAATTTTTTGGACTGCTGGAACAAGCTACTGCCTTTCAGGAAATTAAAGCCCAGGATCAGACCGGCGAGGGCGATCACCGCCATCAGACCGACCTTGGTTTCGTTGGCTATCTTCATTCCGCTAAATTAGGGATTTTTGGCGGATGAATCGGCATTGGCGATCGGATGGCCCTCAAGCGTAGCCTTATAGCGTTTGAGCGCGTCCACGATATTGCGTGCGACTTCGTTCTGGCCGTCTTCGCTGTTGAGGTATTTCTCTTCGTCTTCGTTGCTCAGGAAGCCGGTTTCGATCAACACGCTGGGCATGCCGGTGGCCTGGAGGACGCGAAGGCCTTCGTCCCGCTGGATGACGCCCTCGCTTTCCCGACCGGCCCTGGTGAATTCGTCTTCCACGAGGGTGGCGAAGAGGGCGGTGTTGGCGAAAAACTTCTGTTCGTACAGTTGGGTACGCATCCGCGCGGCGGGGGAGTTCATGTCGAAGGCGGCGCTGTCGGTACTCTTCTCGCCCGAACTGTCCGTTGGGTCATCGAATTCGCTGCGTTCGTTGATCGCCTCACCTTTGAAGCCGCTGCGGTCGGCCTTCCAGATAAAAGCTTCCGTTCCCTTGCGGGTATGGTGGCCGGTATAGCTTTCGTAAATGGGGACGCGATGCCGCCTTTTTCCTTTCCCTACGTATTTATGGCCGATGATCCGATGCGCCGTGTAGGGACCGGCGGGGTGGCCGTCATTGTCGCAATGGATGCAGATAAAGAGATCGCCCTTGGACCGATTGGCGAGGTCGGCGCGGAAATTTAATCCGGCGGCAATGCCCGAGTGATAGGTATACCCCGGAGGCAGATCGACGCCGACGCCGGGCATGACATCGGTGGTCCGGGTGTAAACGACCTTGATATCGGGAAAGGCTTCATTGATCGCCGCGCCGAGCTTCATGGAAATGGCCAGGGCCACGTTCTTCTCCAGGGAGAACAAACCGGCGGTTCCGTGGTCGAATCCGCCATGGCCGGGGTCGATGATGATCGTCCGGATGGATTGTTTCTGGGAGGGTCGGGGGGTAGCCGTATTACGGTCGCCTGCCGGATGACGGTCGCCGGTATGGAAGGAAGTCAGGGCAAAGAAGGTTAGGGCGAAGAAGGTCCCGCCCGCCAGTAGTGTCAATAGGTGTTTCGATCGTTTCATTCTCTTCTTATAGCGTTCCCTTTCGGGGTTGTTGTTTGTTTCATGTATTGCCGGAAGGCGGTCATGATGTTGCTGACGACCTGGTCTTGTCCTTTACTGCTGTTCAGATATCGTTCCTCCTGCTGATTGGTCAGATACCCGGTCTCGACCAATACGCTCGGCATTCCTGTCGCCTGAAGGACGCCGATCCCGATCTGTCGCTGCAGGACGCCTTCGCTCCGGCGGCCCGATTTCTTAAACGCATCTTCGACAAGGGTAGCAAATTGCGCGCTGTTCGCAAAATATTTTTTCTCATACAACAGGGCGGCCATCCGGGCTTCCGGCGTATTCAGGTCGTAGGCGCTGTTGTCGGTATCCCCCATATTCTCGCTGTTGCGCTGGCTGATGGCTTCCCCTTTCGGAAGGCTCCGGTCGGCTTTCCAGATATAGGTGGCTGTGCCGGTCCTGGTGTTGGTGATCCAGCGGGTCACGTAGACCGGTACCTTGTGTTTTTTACTCCCCTTCCCGATAGTCCTGTACCCGGTCAACTCCTGAACGGAATACCGTCCCGGTGGCTGCCCGTTGGAGTTGCAATGGATGCAGATGAACAGATCGCCATGTTCCCGGTTGGCGAGCTCGGCGCGGTAGCGGATAGCGTCCCGGATCGTCTTGCAGTTGCCAGGCAGCTGGTCCGTCGTCCGGGTATAAACGATCCTCAGATCTGGATATTCCGCGTGCATCGCCTTTCCCAGTTTGAGGGAGATGCTGAGCGCGACGTTCTTCTCCTTGCTGAACAATCCATGCGTACCCGGATCAATTCCGCCATGGCCCGGGTCGATGATGATCGTGTGGAGCGACATTAACAAGGCAGCGGTCTTTCTGATCATAGTCCTGATATTTTGCTAATTCCCTTTAATCTTCACATATTCTTATGGGAGTTATAGCTATTTTTGCCGCGTACCTTATAGCCGAAACCTATTCGCTGGTTTAATAAATGTATGAATAATAACGGACGCAACATTACTTTTCAATCTTTACTGATATTGATATTTACTGTCCTATTCTTTTCAGTAACGTTCAATAGTCCCGCAAATTATTCACCCGCCGTCCGTTTTACCAAAACGCTAACATCTTCTCCCGCCGCTGCCGACACGATCAGACCTTTTAATCCCGACAGTTTGCCGCGCGCCCGGCCTCCTTCCGTCGACACGAGTTACCGGAATATCCGCGCGGATACGGCCCGGTATTTGACGATGCGGCTGCGCTATGGCCGGAGCGCGGATACGCCCGACTATCAGATTTCCAAGGATACCATGGAGGCGGAGTTTACCTACAAGGCATCGGATTCAATCCGCATTGACATCCGCAAGCATCAGGTCAGGCTTTACTCCAAGGCAGAGATCCAGTCAAAGGACGCCCACATGACGGCAGACCACATCCTGCTGGACCAGGACAAGCATTTGGTGACCGCTTCGCCGAGCAAGGATTCGACGGGGAATGTGATCGGACTGCCAAAATTAGTCCAGGCGGACAACACCATGGTGTCCGATACAATCAAATATGACACCAAAACTCAGAAGGGGATCACGCAGCACACTTATACGGTCTCCGGGCAGATGTATGTGCATGCCGAGAAGATGAAGAAGATCACGCCGGAGGAATATTTCGGGTACCGCGGTGTTTTCACCACTTGTGGCCTGGATACGCCGCATTTTGCCTTCCGGACCAACAAGATGAAGATCGTCAAAGATAAGTTTGCCATCACGGGCCCGGTCCATCCGGAGTTTGAAGGAGTGCCGCTTCCGGTCTATATTCCTTTTGGGTTCTTCCCGCTTACCACGGGCCGGCATTCAGGGCTGCTGCCGCCTGAATTCACTTCCAGCGATCAGGCTGGGCTTGGATTGACGGGTCTGGGCTATTATAAGGTCATCAGCGACTATTTCGACGTGATCTTGAAGACCGACCTGTACACCTACGGCGGCTATGCCTTCTATTTTACACCCACCTATAAGGTCCGGTACAAGTACAGCGGGCAGGTGAATTTCACGTACCAATACACCAAGTTGCTTAGTTCGGCCGGTGCCGACGCCTTTCAGGCTACCAAGACCTTCAGCTTTAACTGGAGCCATTCCATGGACACCAAAGCGCGGCCGGGCACCAATTTCTCCGCCAATGTCAACGTGGCCTCCACGAAGTTTGCGGCCAGCCAGCTCAACAACCCGACGGCGGCTTACAATAACCAGCTGAGCTCGTCGATCACCTATTCGCACACTTTCGACGGCAAGTACAACCTGACGATGAGCGCCAACCACAACCAGGATAACGAGACTCGGCTTATCAATGTTTCGCTGCCGAATCTGTCCTTCACCGTCCCGACGCTTTATCCGTTCCAAAGCAAAACACCCGTCGGCACCCCCAAGTGGTATGAGAAGTTTGGGGTCGGAATAAGCACTACGATCGCGGGGAGTTCCAGCTTCTATGACTCGCTGTTCACCCTCAAGCGGGCGATCGACACGTTCCAGTGGGGCGCACAGAACACGATTCCGATCAGTCTGGCTTTACCCATCAAAGGGCCGGTCCAGGTGACGCCGGGTGTCAGCCTGTCGGAACGGGTGTATTCGCAGCGGATGTACCGGCACTATGACCCGGCGTTTAACAAGGTAGATACGGATGCTATCCAGAAAGGCCTTTTCCAGGAAGAGAACATGTCCTACAGCATTAGCCTGGCCTCGGCGATCTTCGGTACGTTTCAGGGATTTGGCCGGAACAGTACGCTGATGGGTATCCGGCATGTGATCCGGCCTACGGTCAGCTTCAGCTATACGCCCAATTTTGCCGGAAAGGACTGGTATACGATCCGCACGCCTTATGACTCGGGCGACCTGTCGAAAAACACTCCTACCCGCCGGGTGTCGTATTATGACGGGACAACCTACGGGCCGTTCTCGGAGGGGACGTTCGGAGGCCTTTCTTTTGGGTTGGACAACCATTTCGAGATCAAGACCCGGTCGAAGACCGATACTTCTTCCGCGGGCATCAAAAAGACCACGATCATCGACGGTCTCGGAATAACGGGGAGCTATAACTATCTGGCGGACTCTTTCAAATTATCCAATTTTACTTTGTATTTACGCAGTACGCTGTTCAAGAATATCAATATTACGGCGGGCGCCACGGTGGACCCGTATCAGCACAATTCGTTTGGAACGGATGTTGACAAATATGCCTGGGAAGGGAAGGGATTCTCGGTAGGCCGGATCACGTCCGGAAATATCGCGATCTCGACTAATTTTAAAAGCGCCCCTCTCGATCAGAAATTGGAAGATCAGAAGAACGCGGCGCAGGGGTCCGATCAGATCCCGATGACCATGGAGGAGCAGCAGGCGCAGCTGAATTATATCCGGCAGAACCCTGCTCAATTTGCGGACTTCAATATTCCCTGGTCGCTGAATCTCTCCTTTGCCCTCAACTTCACCAATGCCTTACAATCGAACTACACCTATAAGACGACGATCACGTCCAGCATCAACTGGAGCGGCGACTTCAACCTGACGCCAAAGTGGAAGATCGGGTTGAACGGCTACTATGACGTGAAAAACGGCGATATGCAGTCGCTGACCGCTTCCATCTCACGGGACCTTCATTGCTGGCAGATGTCCATCAACGTGACGCCGGTCGGCTATTCGCACTTCTTCAGTTTCACCATCAGTCCGAAGGCGGGTATCCTCCAGGACCTTAAGATCAACCGCACCAAATATTTCTATAACGAATAGGTCACGCGGAACCTCGGAGGTAATAATCCCGCATAATCACGAACACTTTTTGTTTGAGGCTTTCCACGGTATCTTCCGGCGCGGGTGCGATGGGATCTAAGAAATCCATTTGCAACCGGTGGGGCCGGAAGTAGAAGGGTTTGTCGGCCGGCATGATGGTACGGCTATGGAAAATAATAGCCGGGATGATCTCTCTGCCGGTGGTCAATGAAAGGCGGAAGGCCCCGTCGTGGAAAGATTTGAGCGGTTCGGACGTCTTGTTCCGGGTCCCCTCCGGATAGATACACATATGCAGACCCATGTCCAGCGCTTCTTTCATTTTGACGAAACTGTCCCGCCGGCTGGATTCGCTTTTGCGGTCGACCAGAATGCTGCCGGTGCGATACATCAGCCCAAAAAGTGGAGTTTTAGCTATTTCGATCTTTGCGATGGTCTTGTTACCGCCGGGGATGCCCGGCGAGGTCACCGGCACGTCGATGAGTCCGTTATGGTTACAGACGACGATATAAGTTTGGCCACGGACAAATTTCTCCCTTCCTTTTATCCGCAGCGGGCAGCCGGCCAGCGGGAGGAAAACGCCCATCCAGATGCGGGAATTGCGCGTGAACCAATTGGTCTTCGCGGGATCGTTGCGGAAGTAGCAGAAGAGCAGGAAGGGGATCATAAAGACCAGCATGGTCAGGACGAAGATCAGGATGGCCCAGACGGCCCAGATCCGGCCGAGGATATCCCAAATTCCAAATTTCTGGTTCGTTGTGGGGTGCGTCATGGTCCGTTGCGTTTAGTTCAATGTCCAGTCGACGGGGTCAATGCCTTTGCTCATAAGCCATGTGTTAGCGCGGGAGAAGTGGCGGCAGCCGAAGAAGCCCCGGTCGGCGGAGAAGGGGGAGGGGTGGGCCGCCTTCAGCACCAGGTGTTTCGTTTCGTCGATGAGGGCTTGTTTCTCCTGTGCGAACTTGCCCCACAGTAAAAAGACCACATGGGGTCTCTGCGCGGAGACTTTGCTGATGACCCCATCGGTGAATTCGGCCCAGCCGATCCTGGCATGGCTCATGGGATCGTTGGCACGGACAGTAAGGGAGGCATTGAGCAGCAGGACGCCCTGCTCTGCCCAGTGGGTCAGGTTGCCATGGTTTGGGATGGGCATGCCGATATCGGTGTTGAGCTCTTTAAAGATATTGATCAGGGAGGGCGGAGGGGGGATGCCTTTCGGTACTGAAAAACTCAGGCCCTGAGCCTGGCCGGGGCCGTGATAGGGGTCCTGGCCCAGCAGGACGATCTTGACCTTATCGATGGGGGTGGTGTTGAAGGCGTTGAAGATGAGCCCGCCAGGAGGATAAATGGTGGTGCCGCTCATTCGCTCTGTTTTGAGGAAGGTGGTGATCTGCAGGAAATAAGGCTTGGCAAACTCTTGCTTCAGGGCTTGTTTCCAGCTTTCTTCGATCTTGACGTCCATAGATGTGTGTTTGCTGGCTTCGCCGCCTGCGGGCGGGATGGCGGGCCGAAGATAGGTAAAAATGGACACGCTGTTGACCATCAGTCTCCGCGCGGTGAAGGCGGCGGTGGCCAATCCGGTGGATAGCTTGCGCATGGAGTAACCGATCTGCCGGATGCAGGGACGGCTTTGCTTGGCCTCTTGGCGAATTTTCTCTATTTTCGCGGCGGTTTCTCGCCGCACGGTCGTGCCGGGTGGCGGTCCCTGACCCGGTAGCTCAGCTGAATAGAGCTCCTGCCTTCTAAGCAGGCGGTCGTGGGTTTGAATCCCGCCCGGGTCACCGAGATGGAGGATTACGATTTGTAATCCTTTTTTCGTTTTATCTCGTTTTACTTTGCAAGGCTGATTTTCAATATTTTGTAACAGAGGCTCCGGAATTCTTGCTCGTACCTTTATTCAGGTAAACATTATTTAGATCGACAAAAACGATCGTCAGATCGACAAAAAAATCGACAAAATTATGTTACTACCTATCAAACCGATCTTGGATCGTCGGCCTCGCAGAAACGGCACCAACCTAATCTCCATCCAGTATTGCCACTCCTCCGACCAAAGGATAGTTCTTTACACAGGCCTGGCCGTACCCGCACGATTCTGGAACAAAAAGCAGCAAAAGATATCCTCCGATCTCCCGCAACAATTCGGACAGGCAGCCGAGTTAAATATGCGTCTTCAGAAAATGATTCGGGTCGCGGAAGATATTGTATCATTTGCGCTGCTCCATAAAGTGGAAGATTCCATAGCCTTCCTTAAAAATGTCTTCCAGCCGGATTTTGACCCGGCATCCCTCCCGGAACGATTCAAGGAGATGATGCAGGCAGGCCCGGACTTAGGTGCCGTCAATCTCGATTTCTTTTCCCAATTGGATGATTACATAAAGACAAAGAGAAGGAAAGTCAGCGCCGGGATGATCCGCACCTACAACGTCGTTAAGGAACGCCTCTTGGCCTTCCAAAAATGCCGGAAAGTGAAGATCACCTTTGACAGCTTTGACTTCAACTTTTATGACAACCTGGTCAACTATCTGACCTACGATCATACGCATCGAAGAAGAAATATTACCATAAGGGGCCTAAAGCGAAATTCAGTAGGAACAACCATCAAGCAGCTGCGAATCTTTATCCGGGATCGTGTGCGGCGGAAGATCATCCCCGCCATCGATCTGGCCGATTTCAAGATTTGGGACGAGGAAACGGATGCGATTTATCTCACCGTGGCAGAGATTCAGGCTTTGTGCGCGGTAGACTTGTCAGCGCACCCACAATGGGGCCGCTTCCGGGATATGTTCGTCCTCGGCTGTTATACCGGGCTTCGGTTCTCGGACTTCAGTGCCATCCGGTCGGAGGATATCCGACAAGGTATGCTTTACAAAAAGCAGGGCAAGTCCGATCATTGGGTAGTTATTCCTTTGCGGCCGGAAGCTTTCGATATCCTGGTTAACCGGTTCAACAAACGGGTGCCCAAAACCACCAATGAAGAGCTAAACCGGCATATCAAGAAGATTGCGCGGCTGGCTGGCATCGATACACCCATAAAGGCATCTTACAAGAGAGGTAACCAGGATATTGTAA
>DATMLR010000076.1:0-8713 GCA_035570015.1 Puia sp. | reverse complement strand
AGGACAGATCCGCATCGACGATGTGCCTATCGACGACTATCAACTGGCAGCCTTACGGCGCAGCATCGGGGTCGTCTTGCAGGATGTCTTTCTGTTCTCGGGGTCGGTGGTAGACAACATCACCCTACGGAATGAGGAGATCCCGATGGAAAAGGTCATTGAGGCGGCGAGACTGATCGGCATGCACGACTTCATCATGCGGCTGCCCGGCGGGTATCACTACAACGTGATGGAACGGGGGAGTACACTTTCGCTCGGTCAGCGGCAGCTGCTTTCCTTTGTGCGTGCGCTGCTGTACAATCCGGCGATCCTGATATTGGATGAGGCGACCTCTTCAGTCGACACGGAATCGGAGCTCCTGATCCAGGAAGCGATCGACAAGCTCATCTCCGGCCGCAGCTCGATCGTGATCGCTCACCGGCTTTCGACCATCCGAAAGGCCGACCAGATTATCGTCCTCGATAAGGGCGAGATCCGGGAGATCGGGACGCACGAGCAACTCCTGGCGAAAGGCGGTTTTTATGCTAAATTACATGAGATGCAGTTCAGCAAAAAGGATGCTGCCTCGCGGAAAGCTTCCTAACCTTTTTTTAATCCTGTTTTCATAATCTGACCCTCCCCCCCTATCTTTGCAGCAAATTTCGAGGGAAGTATGGCACCCAGATGGTCCAAATCTTTATTGGTAGCGGCTTTCAGCATAGTTAGTACGTTTTTTTTTAATACGTCCAGGGCCCAGGGAAAGATCGATCCCTCTTCCATAATCCTGGATCATATTGCCGACGGCCACGAATTCCATTTCTTCACTTTCCACGGCAAGGTCGCTTCCATCCCCCTTCCGGTGGTCCTGTACAGCCCGCAGCGTGGCTGGTCGGTATTCATGGCTTCGCATTGGGAGCATGGCGCGGTTACCTATGCGGGGTATCGGCTGCTGACGGAGGAATTTATTACTGCCAACCACCTCGATGAAAAAGTTTATAAGAATGGTAAGGTCGTGGCGGTGAATACGGATGGTACGATCGACCCCTCCAGTAAAGTATATGACTTTTCCATTAGCCGGAATGTGGTGCAGATGCTGATCACCGTGATCCTGCTGATCTGGGTCATGGGCAGCGTGGCTAAAAAATACAAAGCGGGTACAGGGGTAAAGACGGCGCCTACCGGCGTTCAAGGCGTGGTCGAACCGATCGTGGTCTTTCTCCGCGACGAAGTAGGAAAGGTCAACCTCGGTGACAGGTATGAAAAATATATGCCGTTCCTGTTGACCGTGTTTTTCTTTATCCTGATCAATGCCCTGATCGGGCTTATACCCGGAACGGCCAATGTCGTTGGGAATATCGCTTTCACCGGCGCCCTGGGGATTCTTGCTTTTCTCGTCATCATGTTCAGCACGGGTAAACACTACTGGCTGCACATCCTCAACCCGCCCGTGCCGCTGGGGGTCAAGCCGATCATGATCCCTGTAGAGATCCTGGGGATCTTTACAAAGCCTTTTGCGCTTATCATCCGTCTTTTTGCCAACATGATCTCGGGGCATATCATCATCCTGAGCTTTATAATCCTGATCTTCGTGTTTGGCGCCATGAACACTGCACTGGGGTGGGGCACGTCGCCATTCTTTATCCTGCTGGCGGTCTTTATCTACCTGATCGAGCTGCTGGTGGCCTTTATCCAGGCGTATATCTTTGCCAACCTGACGGCGGTATTCGTGGGTCTGGCATTCGAAGGTGGTCACGAAGACGGGCATGGACATGCACAAGAAGCGGTCGTTATATAACTCAAGTTTTTCTTAAATATAAAACCAGAATTATGACGTTGATGACAATTTTGTTGGATGTAGCTCAACCCGGCTACGGTGCGATCGGTGCAGGTTTAGCCGCCATCGGCGCAGGCATCGGCATCGGCCTGGTAGGTAAGGGCGCCGTGGAAGGCATTGCCCGCCAGCCGGAAGCTGCGAATGACATTCGTGCCAACATGATCCTCGCTGCGGCGCTGGTCGAAGGGGTTGCCCTTCTGGCTGCTGTTGCCGGTCTGCTCGCAGTGTTCAGCAAGGGGTCGTAAGGCCTGCTGTTAAGCGCAGCGCACGTTACCAAACATACTGCATCCGACGCACAGGGCAGAGGGTGCAGTATCTAAAAGAAAAGGACACGTAAAAATAATTGTATGGATTTACTTACGCCGGACTTGGGCTTGTTTATCTGGAACCTGGTCGGGTTCCTCATCCTGTTCTTTATCCTTCGGGCAACGGCCTGGAAGCCCATTCTCAAATCGCTGAATGAGCGGGAAAAAGGGATTTCAGATGCGCTTGCCACCGCCGAAAAGGTAAAGGCGGAGATGGTCCAGCTGAAAGGAGAAAACGAAGCGCTGCTGGCAAAAGCCCGCGAAGAAAGGGCGCAGCTGCTGAAGGAAGCACGGGATACGCGGGATAAGATCGTGAATGAAGCCAAGGACCAGGCCAAACAGGAGGCTGCAAAAGTTATCGCCGATGCGCAGGTGGCGATCGAACAACAGAAGATGGCGGCCCTCACCGAAGTCAAGAACCAGGTAGGTAATCTGGTCGTCGAAGTGGCGGAGAAGATCCTGCGCCGGGAGCTGACGGACAAGAAGCAGCAGGAAAGCTATATCCGTGAATTGACAAACGAAGCGAAACTGAATTAACCGAAACCATGGTACCCAATCCCCGACTTGCAGCCCGCTATGCCAAAGCCATCCTCGATCTGGCCGTTGAAAAAGGTCAGCTCGAGACGGTCTATAAAGACATGGTCTTTCTGCGTTCCATCTGCCGGTCGAGCCGAGACCTGGTGAATCTCCTGAAC
Source organism: Puia sp. (assembly GCA_035570015.1). Classification (GTDB taxonomy): domain Bacteria; phylum Bacteroidota; class Bacteroidia; order Chitinophagales; family Chitinophagaceae; genus Puia. The sequence continues at coordinate 5,900 of DATMLR010000076.1, read as the reverse complement.
AGTCCGATCATAAAGTCCGATAAGAAACGGCAGATCCTGGAGGCCATTACCGCAGGCCGCATCTCCCCGCTGACGGCTGCTTTCAATGCGCTGATCGTGAGCAAAGAACGGGAAGCATATCTGCCGGAGATCGCCGCGGCATTTGAAGGGCAGTACAAAGTATATAAGGGGATCCAGACGGTGAAGCTGACGACCGCGGTCCCCGTGAGCGAAGACCTGAAGAAGGCAATCCTCGATAAGGTCAAGCAGGACCGCCAAATGCTGCAGATCGATCTGGAGACTGCAGTCCGCGAAGAGCTGATCGGCGGCTTTGTACTGGAGATCGGTGACGAGCTGATCGATGCCAGCATAGCTTACGACCTCCATAAGATCAAACAACAATTCGAGAATAACGACTTTATCTATAAGATCAGGTAAACAACTTCAAACTGAATATAATTATGGCAGACATTAAACCGGATGAGATCTCAGCGATATTGCGTCAGCAATTGAGCGATACCAACATAGCCACCGAGCTGGAAGAAGTTGGAACCGTGCTGCAGGTCGGTGACGGTATCGCCAGGGTATATGGACTGAGCAATGTCGGCAGCGGCGAGCTGGTCGAATTCGAGAATGGTGTAAGGGCTATCGCGCTCAACCTGGAGGAGGACAATGTAGGGGTGGTGCTGATGGGGGAGAGTGGTGACATTAAGGAAGGCGCCAAAGTCCGCCGCACGGGAAAGATCGCGTCGATCAATGTCGGTGAAGGAATGCTGGGCCGGGTGGTCAACACGCTTGGCGAACCGATTGACGGCAAAGGGCCGATCACCGGCCAGCGATATGAAATGCCGCTCGAGCGCAAGGCCCCGGGGGTCATTTTCCGGGAGCCGGTTAAGGAGCCGCTGCAAACCGGTATCAAGGCCATCGATGCCATGATCCCCATCGGCCGCGGCCAGCGTGAGCTGATCATCGGCGACCGGCAGACCGGGAAGACCGCCATCGCCGTCGATACGATCATCAACCAGAAAGAGTTCTACAAGGCCGGCAAGCCGGTGTACTGTATCTATGTGGCCATCGGTCAAAAGGCATCCACGGTTGCCGGGGTGATGAAGACCCTGACCGACAACGGCGCGATGGACTACAGTGTGATAGTAGCCGCATCGGCCTCCGACCCTGCCCCACTCCAATTCTATGCGCCGTTTGCCGGCGCCGCGATCGGGGAATTCTTCCGGGACAGCGGCCGGCCTGCGCTGATTATTTTTGACGACCTGTCCAAACAGGCAGTGGCTTATCGCGAAGTGTCGCTCCTGCTGCGCCGGCCCCCGGGCCGCGAGGCTTATCCCGGTGACGTTTTCTACCTGCATAGCCGTTTGCTTGAGCGTGCGGCCAAGATCATCACTGACGATGGCGTCGCCAGGAAGATGAACGATCTTCCCGAGTCTATCTGTCACCTGGTAAAGGGCGGCGGTTCGCTCACTGCATTACCGATCATCGAGACCCAGGCCGGTGACGTCTCCGCCTACATCCCGACGAATGTGATCTCGATCACCGACGGTCAGATCTTCCTGGAAGGGAACCTGTTCAACTCGGGTATCCGGCCGGCAATCAACGTAGGGATCTCCGTTAGCCGGGTGGGCGGCAATGCACAGATCAAGTCGATGAAGAAAGTCGCCGGTACGTTGAAGCTGGACCAGGCGCTCTACCGCGAAATGGAAGCGTTCTCCAAATTTGGCGGCGATCTGGATCCGGCAACAAAACTTATTATCGACAAAGGCGCCCGCAACGTGGAGATCCTGAAACAACCTCAATATTCGCCGGTGACCGTCGAGCATCAGGTGGCGATCATCTATCTGGGCACCCAGGGCCTGCTGCGCCAGGTGCTCGTGAGGAAGATCAAGGAATTCGAAGAGCATTTCCTGATGGAAATGGACAACAAATTGCCGGATGTCCTGGCCGAATTTAAAAAAGGCAATCTGCCCGATGACGGTGTGAAGAGGATGGTGGACCTGGCTAATGGTCTGATCCCGCAATACACGAAATAGGATTACCATATTCGTTAGTGAGCTGCCCGGTCCCCTTGACCGGGCTCACTTTTTCAGGGATTCCCTTAAAAAATTAAGTGTAAACGCTTGCAGAATTAAAAACTTTTGGCAATCTTTACAGGGTCGCCACCGACAGCCCCTCCAAGCTCCCGAAAAACATCCGTTCGTTTTATTTCCAATCCTTTTTCTTCTTTCCGTACATCGACAGACTATGAAGCTATTTGTATCCGTACCGGTATCAGTCTCCTTCATTGCGGCGTGTAACCGTGTCTATCTGATTTTATTCGAGTTAAGTTGTTGATTGCCAAGCGTTAAGCAAAAGGGAGAATCGTCGGCATCCAGTATATTGAACTCATTTATATTTATATAATAAGTATATCCGAAGAATTTAGTTTTAAAGGGTACGATCAACAACCGCCGGGCTTGTCTAAGCCTGGCTTTTTTTTGTCCGGTCTGGGCGGTCGTCGATCGGCGCAGGCATTGATCGGTTCTACGCCTGAGGTCTCTAATTTTCCAATCCAAAAGTTCGCAAAATGCGAATTTCAGCAGCCTAAACTCCCTCTCGTGGAACCCGGTCCCCACGCCAGGCTTGCGTTTCACGGGCTGCCCAAGGCTCGCAGCAAGCCCAAAGTTCGCATTTTGCGAACTTTGAATTACAATCCAGCGTACCGCTCCGGGCGCCATTTCGGAGCATCCCGGTCCATGCGTCCTCCTGCTTCGGGCGCCACATCGCCCAGCCATCCCCAATAAAAAAATCCCAAAGAAAAATTTGGTTTATAATGTAAACTACTTTACATTCGTAATAAATTTACGAGAATGAGACCGCTGATCACCTTGACTGCACTTATCCTTTTATCAACATTATCCACCCGACTTTCGGCCCAGACCACCATCTCAGGCTCCGTAAAGGACAGCAAGGGACATCCCCTCCACGGCGCCAGCATCGCCATCAAGAACAGCTATGACGGGGCCACTACCGATTCTACAGGGGCCTTCCGGTTCGTTACCACCGAAAAAGGCGCCGATACCCTTACCGTTTCCAATATCGGCTATAATCCCATCCAACAGCCCGTAACGCTCAATGGAACGCCCGTAGTGCTGCATCTGGCCCTCAAGGAGCAGCTCAGCGAGCTGAAGGCGGTGACCATTACCGCCGGCTCGTTCAGCGCCGGCGATTCAAAACGGGGCGCCGTCCTGAGCTCTTTGGACGTCGCCACAACGGCGGGCTCCAACGCCGATATCACCGCGGCGCTCAAGACCCTGCCCGGCGCCCAGCAGGTGGGGGAGCAGGAAGGCCTTTTCGTCCGTGGCGGCGCCGGTTATGAAGCCAAACAATACATCGACGGTACCCTGGTCAATAACCCCTATTATTCCAGCGTCCCCGATATCGCCCAGCGGGGCAGGTTCTCTCCATTTCTTTTTAAAGGCACCGTATTCAGCACCGGCGGCTATTCTGCCCTGTATGGTCAGGCGCTTTCCTCCGTCGTCCTGCTGGAATCCATCGACCTGCCCGAGAAATCAGAGGTCGACGCCACCATCTCCCCCCTTGTCGTAGGTTTGGGAACCCAGCAGCTCGCCAAGGACAAGCAAAGCTCCTATGGCTTCAGCTACAACTACGTCAACGCCCTGGCGTATTTCAAGGCCGTGCCCCAGGACGTGAATTATTTCGAGATGCCGCAATACCACAACGCGGACGCCAATTTCCGCATCCGGACCAAGAGCGGCGGGATGATCAAATACTATACGACCTTTTCCTATAACATGCTCGGACTGCGCCGCCAGGACTGGGATAGCCTCAATATGAATGACGCCTTTGGTCTGACGAACCACAACTGGTATAACAACCTGAGCTGGCGCGACTACCTCAGCAACGGCTGGAAGTTCGACCTGGGCGCGAGCTACAGCACCAACCTCGATAATATCGGCCAGAACGTTCAGAACCTCGCCAACCAGAACCAGGTTTTCCCGGACTCGGCATTCTGGATGAATTACAAGAATTTCGGGGTCAACCAACGCCAAAACCTTACCCAGGTCAGGGCCGTCTTTGACAAGAAACTCGGCACCTTAAGCGCGATCCGGTTTGGCTCGGAATACTGGTATTCCTATAACAATCAAGAGTATCGTACAGTAGAATATAATATCGACACGCTGTACAAATTCCATGACAATTTCAATTCGCTTTTCGCTGAATCGGATATCTATCTGACCAATGCGCTCGCGGCAAAGGTTGGCGTCCGCTATGAGCATTCCACGGTGATCAATAAGTCGGATATCGCCCCGCGCGTTTCGCTGGCCTACCGTACGGGCCCCGAAGCACAGGTGTCACTGGCTTATGGCATCTTCTACCAGAAGCCCGAGAACAGCCAGCTTTTCTTCACTCAGAATGTGGGGTTCACAAAGGCGACCCACTATATCGTCAACTATCAAAAAATGACCAAGGACCGGATCTTCAGAGTGGAAGCCTACTACAAAAAATATGATGACCTGATCAAGACCGTTCCCGTCAATTACTTTTTTTCCACCTACAACAACAGCGGCAGCGGATACGCCAAAGGATTGGAATTCTTCTGGCGCGATAAGAAGTCCATCAAGAATTTCGACTACTGGATCAGTTATTCCTACCTGGATACCAAGCGGAATTACCTCAATTATACAACCCAGCTGATGCCAAATTATGCGGCGACACACACGGCCTCCATCGTCATGAAACGGTTTTTCACCAAGCTCAGGTCCGGTGTCAACCTGACCTATAGTTTCGCCACGGGCCGCCCATATTACAACTTCATCCTCGATAGCCTGAACAAATACAACCTCGCCGAAAGCGGAAAGACCAAGGACTACAACAGCCTTAATTTCAGTGCAGAATACGTTCCCAGCTTTGCCAACCCGAAGGCCAGGACCTTTGTGGTGTTGTTTGCAAGTGTCAGTAACGTTATGGGCTACAATGCGATTTACGGCTACAACTTTTCCTACAGCGGACTGTACAAACAGCCGATCACCCCGCCGGCCAAACGGTTCTATTTCATCGGCTGCTTCCTGAGCTGGGGGGTAGACCGTTCCCAGGACGCGATCAACAACAACTTATAAAACAAAAATAAAAAGCAAACTATCATGAAAAAGACGTTCGTTTCCTACGCGCTTGTTTTTTCCGCGCTCGTTTCCTGCGCCCTCCTTACGGGCCTCTCCGCCCGGGCCCAATCCGACAAATATGTCGCGGCTATGCAAAAGAATCTCTCGCTGTTCGATTCCTCAAAGACCATCGATCAGTACCAAAGCCTGGCCGCAACCTTTGACCGGATCGGCGACGCCGAAAAGACCCAATGGCTACCCTTTTACTATGCCGCGCTGGCACAGACTTTAGCCGGTTGGAACCCGGATTTGAAGGACAAGGACGCCAATTCGCGCAAGATCAACGCCTACCTGGCAAAGGCCGAAGCGATCGAGAAGAATTCCGAGACCTACGCCGTAGAGAACATGTCCGCTACCCAACAAATGCTGGTCGATCCGCAAAACCGCTGGATGACGAACGGCAAAGACGCTTCCGAAGCCCTCGAGAAGGGACTGGCGCTTGACCCCAACAACCCCCGTCTATACTATCTCCAGGGTATGAGCATGTTCAATACTCCGGCTCAGTTTGGCGGCGGAAAAGATAAAGCAAAGCCCCTTTTCGAGAAGTCCGTTGCTTTGTTCAAGGCCGCACAACCCAAACCGTTGTATCCGACCTGGGGTCAGAAACAGGCATCTGACATGCTCGCGCAATGTCAATAACCCGGTTTGCGCGGCCGCCGGCGAAGCCGGCGGCCATTTCAATTTTTTAAACTAACGTTGTAACATGGATAATCATCCTGAATCGTTCACTCCGGAAGATAGCCTCCGGGT
>DATMLR010000075.1:0-7468 GCA_035570015.1 Puia sp. | reverse complement strand
AACCCCCGCCTCCATGGCCGCTGGTCCTGCCTCCGGTTCCTCCAGGTTCGACAACTCCTTTCGCAAGGTATCTGCTGTGTCTTCCGCCTCAGCCATCATCCCAACCGGCGAGCCGCCCGCCACCGCCACCAGCGTAGCCGGCGTATCCACCCGCGCCAGACCCAACGTAAAAAGATGCACAAAGTCCTTCGCCGACCCATCCCGGTTTGTCAACGGCCCGAACCCAAACATTTTCTCTATCGTCGCCAGGGCCGACGTATGGTCATAGCCGGTATGATCGATCAAATTTTTAGCGATCAGCGGCGACACAATGATCGCCGGCACCCGCACCCCGGAGTGCGCGAAATCAAACGGCTGCTGCCCCGGCGCGGCATTTCGCACATCATCTCCCGGCGGTGTAACGGCAACCGTCTCGACGTGATCATAGAAGCCCCCATGTTCATCGAACGTGATCAGCAGTACTGAGCTTTCCCACACCGCGGGAACACTTCGGATCGTCTCGTAGACCTGCTTGACCAACTGTTCACCATTGCGTACATCATCCAGCGGATGCATCGAATTGCCGCCGCTGAAATCGCCCGGCCCGGTGACATCGAATTTATGCGTGCCATATTGCGGTTCGATAAAAATGAATTTTTCAGCAAAAGACGCGCTTCCAATCTTCGCCGCAAAGTCGCCGATATCCACAAACCTCCCTTTCAGGGCGTTGGCATCCATTCCTTTCAACGCAAAGCTAATGGGGAATTTGTCACCTTCAACGATACACCAGGGGATGCCTGCCTTGTCCAGCGCGTCGAAGATATTCCCACGCTGGAATGAATACCCCGCCAATGCCGTCGCTTTGACAATGTCTCCCGTACTGGGGCTCTTCGTCAACCCGCCCGAAGTGGCCGCCATCATGAAGAATCGGTTTGGCCACGTTGGACCCGGTAAGGAAGAGAACCAATGATCGCAAATGACGAACTCCGACGCCAGCTGATTTAGGACCGGCATTTCCGCGGGCCCAAAACATTGCATCACCCTCCCCGCCTCCTTCACGCCCAGCTGAGCCCCATAGCTCTGCACGAACCCAAGGTTTGGTCCAGTCAATTGTGTCGCCACATCAGCGAACTCATGTCCCGGATCGACATCCACCCCCTTTAACGAAAAGCCCGCACCGGGACTGACCGGAAATGGATTGCCGGCACCATCCCGATTGATATCCACGGCGGGATCAGGTGACTCGATACTCGTCGCCGCACCGGTGACAGCATCTGTCCCGTGGATCGCACTAAAGCCGAATAGATGATCGAACGACCGATTCTCCAGCATCAGCACAAAGACATGTTTGATAGCGTCAATGGCCATAATAGTTGAAATTTGATAAAAAAATTGGGCTCCGCCCGGGTTAGGATTAGACTTTTTTTGAATAGTCCCTCAACGTCTGCTTTTCCTTCCGGCTCAAACTCCCCATCCCCGACCGGCCGATCTTGTCCAGGATTCGATCGACCTCCTGCTGTTGGTCGGACCGGCGGACATTCCATTCGTGGTCGACGTTATAGAAATCTTTTTGTGTCTTATAGAAAAGATTGTGGACGAACAGCATCTCCGGCCGCGTGATGATAATGTACAGGAAGACAACTGCCGGCACCAGGATCAGCAGGATCGTGCCATAGTTCTCCGCGAGCGCCGCCGGATGAAAGACCAATGCGAGGACCATCCCCACCAACGCCCCGCCCAGATGCGCGTCGTGCCCGATATTGTCCTTCTGCGACCGGACGCCATAAATACTGAACCCCACAAACAAAAGCGCGTACAACCAGCTCGGGACCGAAAACGGCAACGGGAATAGGCTGATCCTCATCTGCGGGAACAACGCCACTGACGCGAACATGACCCCGCAGACTGCGCCCGACGCGCCCACCGAACTATAATTGCCATGATGCCGATGGATCAGGAGTGACAGCAAACCACCACCGATCAGGCTTGCAAAATAAATTAATAGGAAATTCATTGGGCCCAGCCCCATTTCAACCACTCCACTGAAAATATAAAGGCTGAACAAATTGAACCCGAGATGCAGCCAGCCGGTATGCAGAAACCCGCTCGTCACCAGCCGGTAGTACTGCCGGTCTACCAGGATCCGGTCCACCTCGAACTCGTAATCTTCCAGGAACCGGTTGTTGGTGAAGCCCTTATAAGAAACAATTGTATTAACGACGATAATGATGAATACTAGGATTCCTGCGCCCATCGGATCGGGTTTGACATACTGCTCAATTTACTCATTTTCATTCATTCCTCAACACTCCCGCGGGATTGGCCATTGCGGCCCTGTAGGTCCTGTACCCCACCGTAACCCAGGCAATGACTACCGAAAGCACCGCCGCTGAAAGGAATATTCCCACCCCCGGCCGGATCCGATACGCATACCCCTCCAGCCACCGGTGCGTGAGTAGGTAAGCAACCGGCCCCGCAACCAAAAACGCCACCCCGATCAGTATCGTGAACTCCTTCGACAAAAGCGCCATCAAATCCCCCACTGAGGCACCCAAAACTTTCCTAACCCCAATCTCTTTCGTTCGCTGCACCGCCATGAAAGATACGAGACCATACAACCCGAGACACGAGATAAAGATGGCGATCCCCGCAAACATCCGAAACAACGCCGACATTTTCCCTTCCTCTAAATAATAATTGGCAATCTTATCCTCCAGGAACTGATAGCTAAAGACATAGTCCGGATAAGCCGTACGCCAGATGCGCTCGATGGCCGCCAGCGTCGGCGCCGCATTTCCCCGGAGCGCCGCATCCCCGATCTTCCCCGCATCCCCGATCTTCCCCGCATCCCCGATCTTTCCTGCATCCCCGGTCCGCAGTTTGATCCCCGCCATGCCATAAGTTGTTTTCCAACACCCCATCACGATCGGCGCGATCGGTGTCTGCAGCGAATTGGTGTGGAAATCTTTCACCACTCCCACTACGGGCCCCCGCAGGTAATCCCAGAAGTTGATCTCCTTCCCCAGGATGTCTTTCGGGTCCCGGATGCCCAGTCGGTGGACCAATGTTTCATTCACGACATACTCCCGCAGCGTGTCACTCGGCTGATAGATCCTCCCGGCAACCATCACCGGCCGGTAGGTTGAAAAGAAATCGGCATCCGCCCATTTGAAAAAGGCCTGGAACGCTGTCTTGCTGGCGGAATGATCGAATTTGAATTGATTGCTCCAGTGATCGTTGTCCAACGGACTGTAAGTGCTAAAGGAGACATGCTCGACACCCGGCAGCCGCAGCAATTCCTGCCGCACCACCTCCATCTTCTCCAGACTGACGCTGTCGCTGGGAATGGGGACATTAACAATGGCCGCGGGAGTGAAACCTAATGAAGTATGACGGAAGAAGTTCAATTGACCGGCCGCGACCAACACACAGATGATCAGCACCTGCGCGATACAGAACTGTAGTACGACAAGGCTGCGTCTCAACGCAATGCCGCCGGCGATCCGGGCCGTAAGACTGTTTTTCAGCGCACTGACCGGTTTGAACCCCGAAAGTACTAAAGCAGGATAGAGACCGGCCAGCACCGTTGTCACCGCCGCCGTCAACCCCAGGAAACCCAGTAGCCCGCTGTCGGTCAACTGTAACCGAAGGTGAATACCCAGCAGTTCATTCAGGAACGGGAGCGCCGCCGCCGCCAGCGAAAGGGCGATTGCCGCGGATAATACCGACGCCAATCCGGACTCCCCCATAAATTGCCCTACCAACCGCCGTCGGCTGCTCCCCAGCACTTTCCGGATGCCCGTTTCGCGCGACCGTTTTACCGCCTGGGCCGTGGCCATGTTCACATGATTTACGCAGGCAATGATCAGCAGGAAAACCGCCGTCAGGATCAGCGACCGGATCAGGTCGGGCCCGAACGTGCGGCCACTGAAGTTCCCGTACCGGCTATCCCGGTGCATCTCCGCCAGCGGCTGCGCTACGATCCCCCGCTTCTCCAGACCCGGCGGTGTATGACGGGTGACGAACGCCCGCATGTCGGTATCGAAACGTGCTACGCTAAGCTCCGGGGAAAACCGCACGAAAGTATATCCCCGCCCCTGCGTCCCCTGCCAGTCAGTCAGATCGACACCGGTCAGGGAGGAATAGGCAAGGACCACTTTAAGCGGAAAATCCGTATTGCCCGGGACGTCCTTCAGTACTCCCACCACTTTGAACGGATCAGTATTATTGAATAAGAGCGTTTTCCCGATGGCCTTGCGCCAGTCCCCAAAATACCGGTTGGCCGTTTCACGCGTAAGGGCAACCGTATGCGGTGCCGCCAAGCCCTTCGGGTCGCCGTTTAGCCAGCCAAATCGGAAGATTTCAAAGAATTCGGGTTCGGCATAATAGACGCCCCCTTCCCCATCAAACATTTTTTTGGGCCGTGCCTCTTCTCCGGGGATCGTTACCTGTCCGTCCCGCCCGAAGATGGCGGCTGCTTTTTCAACCCCCGGATAATCGGCGCGAAGCGCCCGCGGCACTGGCAACGGCACACCCGGCGTCGATCCCAGCGGCGAACCTTCCCGGAAGGGCACACTCACCAAACGGTAGATCCGTTCCCGGTCCGGATGGAAATTGTCAAAGCTCAATTCGAACCGGATAACGAGAAAGATAAGCAGACAAGCGCCGATCCCTACGGCCAACCCCGCCACATTCAATACCGCATAGGTCTTGTTGCGCGCTAACCGCCGGAAAGCCATAGAAAGGTAGTTGTGCATCATCCTTCCGAACGCACACACGACATGCCACTTTCGCTTGCCCTTGAGGATCATAATTTTTGTACTCAACTCCCCCCGAATCCTGTCCGGTTCCGATACACCGACTGCCCTTTACCGGCCACATCACGCGCACCTGCCCACACCGCCGTAATTTCCTTGCCAATTTTCGCCAAAGCAGATTTCATCCGTAACTTAAGGCATGAAATTACGCGACGACATCTCCCTCGCTCAATGGTCCCTCATCGACGAATGGCGGGCCGAACAGTGGAAAACCCTCGATTTCCCTCGCCTGGCAAGAGAGGATTTTGACCTCAATGGCGTTGAATTCGTCAATACGCTGTTCGAGGTACCGACCGAAAATTACCTGAAACAGTTAAAGGCAAACGCCGCAGCACATGGCATAACCATGGTGCTCATCATGGTGGACGATGAAGGCGATGGCTGTGCCCCCACCAGGGAAGGCCGGGAGGAATTTGCCACCTTTCATCGGAAATGGATAGATATTGCCCATTACCTCGACTGTCCCGCCATCCGCACCAACTGCCGCGGCCCCCACCATGTCGACAGATCCGACGCACTCGACTGGGCCGCCGAATCGTATCACCGACTCCTCGAATACGCAAAACCTGCCGGCATCAGCATCCTGATCGAAAACCATGGCGGGATTTCCAATGACGCCGATTGGATGGTAGATCTCATGAAAGCCGTCGACGACCCGTTCTTTGGCACCTACCCCGACTGGCGCGAACCATCCCCCGAATTCGACAATCTGACCTACCTGCTAAAAACCTTGCCCTACGCCAAAGGAATGTCTTACCGCAATCAACCCACGGATGAGGGGACAATCGAAATGATCGAAATGTCTCGCAGAAGCGGGTTCCACGGCTGGTATGGTATCGAATCCGACGGCCGCGCAGCAATCCAAAAGGCAATCCGCCTCCTAAAAGCCAACCTCATAACCTGATCACTCCTTCACCAGCCTCGCCCGCAAACTATCCTTTCCCAACATCCCTATGATCCGCCATTCCCCTGGCTGAACCCGATCCAGTCTCCCAACCAGCGGGTCTTTTGCCGGCACGGGATACCGCCACGACGCCTCCAGCGCTCCCGACACGCGGTCGAGCCGATAGCGCCCGATCCATCTTCGTTGCAGGCTGTTGAACTCCAACACCACATCGTTACCGAGATCAAAATAAACCGTCGTCAGCACACTATCCTGACAGGATCTTGCGACTGATCTGACTTCGTTGACCGACAAGTCCTCCACCCGATACTTGCCCGTCAGCTGCGGATTCCGGTCGGGTGAGCCGAACGACGCCACCAGCACCAGCGGCGCCACTATCACGAGTGCCGCCAACACCACATTCCCCAATGAACCGTCCACCCGCCGAAAGAAGAAGGTCGCCAGCGCCCGATAATGCAGCAATATTAAATACAAGAGCCCCGCAAGCAGGATAAGCGCATGCACCAGATCGCCCGCATCGAAGCCATAGAAGATATTGAGGAGGATTATATTCAGTAAAACCGGCAATAGAAAGATTGCGCCCAACAACCTCGTCCGCCGGAAGAGCAGCAGGCAGGCGCCGACGATCTGGATTATCCCGATCACACAGAAGAACGCAAAAGAATGATGGAAAAACGCCCAGGTCAGATTCTCTCCGGAGAAACTGCTGAAAGGCTCATCCAACCGCCCCAGAGGTATTTGACCCTGCTCACGGAACAATTTCTGCCACCCGAACATCGCAAAGTCCAGCGCCATAATGCCGCCCAACGCCCCTTCCGAAACCGCCGCAACCCGCCGCGAAAAAATCACTGTCGCCAGGATCACCAGGGCCATGCCTGCAATTCCAATTACCGGCGCGGGTTGAAATCTGTCCCCCAACTCCCAAAATACCCTATAGATTATCCGCTGCAACGTGGCGGCTGCAACTAGCCCTACCAGGAGGCAAACGGCGAGCCTTTTGATGTATCCCATTTTTTACCAAAGAGATACACAATCGTCAAAATTCCACAAATCAATCCAGGTCAAACCTATCCAGGTTCATCACCTTGACCCAGGCCGACACAAAATCATGAACGAACTTCTCCTTCGCATCGTCGCAGGCATAAACTTCCGCCAGCGCCCGCAGTTCCGAGTTGGAGCCGAAGACCAGGTCGGCCCGCGTCGCGGTCCATCTCAGCGCCCCGGTCACGCGATCACGCCCCTCGAAAAAGTCAGCTGCTTCCGACGTCGCACTCCATTTCGTTTCGAATTCGAGCAGGTTGACAAAAAAGTCATTGGTAAGCGACCCGGGAGTATGCGTAAATACCCCATTCCGCGAATGATCAAAGTTGGTGCCGAGCACCCGCATCCCGCCCACCAGAACGGTCATTTCGGGCGCGGTCAGCGTGAGCAACTGCGCTTTATCCACCAGGAATTCTTCCGCCTTCCCCGCATAACGCGGCTGCGCATAGTTCCGGAACCCGTCCGCCATCGGCTCCAGTGCGCCCATAGACTCCACATCTGTCTGATCCTGTCGCGCATCACCCCGCCCGGGCGTGAACCGCACGGTCACCGTATAGCCGGCATTCTTTGCCGCCTGTTCCACCCCCGCACACCCGCCAAGGACAATCAGATCAGCAAGCGAAACAGGTTTATCAAAGCCCTTTTGAACCCGCTCCAGGACTGTCAGCACTCCAGCCAATTGCGCCGGATCGTTGACTTCCCAGTCTTTTTGCGGTGCCAGCCGGAT
>DATMLR010000074.1:0-3853 GCA_035570015.1 Puia sp. | reverse complement strand
GACTGAGGGCCGGACGAGAACTTTGGCAAAGACACGGACAGTGACATGATAAGCCGATTGTAAAATGAAATAATTCTACGAAGATACCCCTTTAAACGCGTTTTGGAGTGTTAAAATTGCCCCTCAGGTATCCATTTGGACAAATGCATCAAAATTCCTGACCGCGATCATTTTTTCCGTCATAAATCCTTCCGCATAAGGCACCCCGATCATCTTGCCGAACATCTGGTGCCTCCCGATGATCGCTTGCAGGAATTCCGGGCTTGAGATATAGGTCTGCGGCTCATCCGGCGTATAACTGCTGGAATAGAACTGCGATGAATACGCCCGGATAGACTCCACTTTCGCCTCAAAGACCGGCGAAATATCATACACAAAGCTGGGCTCGATATAGCGGTCCTGGATGTAGTGAAAGATATACTTCGGCCGCCAATGCTCCTGCGCATTCCCCGATTCATCCGTTGTTTCCACCTTCCGCAGCCCGCTGAGAAAACAAGCGTCCCGGATCAGATGACCCGCCCGGCCATGATCCGGATGCCGGTCCTCCAGCGCATTGCCCAGCACGATCTCCGGCCGGTATTTCCGGATAGCCCTGATCAGCAGCCGCTGATGCGCCTCATCGTTCCGGAAAAACCCGTCGGCCATTCCCAGGTTCTCCCGTACATCCAACTGCAAAATCTGCGCCGCCCTTGCTGCCTCTTCCGCTCTCAGTTCCGGCGTCCCCCTGGTCCCCAGCTCCCCCCGCGTAAGATCGACTACGCCCGTTCGCTTTCCATTCGCTTTTTCCATCAGCAAGGTTCCCGAACAGCCCAGTTCCACATCATCCGGATGTACCGCAATGGCCAATATATCCAACTTCATTTTTGAACTAATTTCGGCGCAAATCTACTCTTTTTACCGTAGCTTCGCGGGTCAAAACCGATAAAAAATGGCATATGATCTAGTCGTGCTCGGGAGCGGTACCGGAGGCTATCCTTCCGCCATCCGTGCGGCACAGTTAGGCTTTAAAGTAGCAATCATAGAAAAAGAACTTCTGGGAGGAGTGTGTCTCAATTGGGGCTGTATCCCTACCAAAGCTCTGCTGAAAAGCGCCCAGGTATACCAGGACATCCTCCACTCTAAAGAATACGGTATCGAAGCCAGCGGCACCGCCGATTTCCCGGCCGTGATCAAACGCTCCCGCGGCGTAGCCGACAAAATGAGTAAGGGCGTGCAGTTCCTGATGCGGAAGAACAAGATTGACGTCATTATGGGAACCGGCAAGCTGAAGGCCAAGGGCCAGATAGAAGTCACCGGAGCCGACGGGAAAACGCAGGTCGTGGAAGGCAAATATATCATCGTCGCTACCGGGGCCCGCAGCCGCGAGCTCCCCAACCTTAAGCAGGACGGCAAAAAGGTGATCGGCTACCGGGAAGCCATGACCTTGCCGGAGAAGCCCAACAGCATCATCATCGTCGGCAGCGGAGCCATCGGCGTCGAATTCGCCTACTTCTATTATAGCATGGGCACAAAAGTCACAATCGTCGAATTCCTGCCCCGCATCGTGCCGCTGGAAGACGAAGAAGTCTCAAAGGAACTGGAAAAGATCTACAAGAAATATGGCATCGACGTCCTGACCTCCAGTGAAGTGACCAGCGTCGATACCGGCGGTAACGGCGTAAAAGCAAAAGTGAAAACGGCCACCGGCGAAGTCACGCTCGAAGCCGACATTCTCCTGAGCGCCATCGGCATCAGTGCGAACATCGAAAACATCGGCCTGGAAACTCTGGGCGTCAAGACGGATAAGGGAAAGATCCTCGTCGATAAATACTACCAGACCAATGTCCCCGGTATCTACGCCGTTGGCGATTGCGTTCCCGGCCAGGCCCTCGCCCACGTATCCACAAAAGAAGGCATCATCTGCGTCGAAAATATCGCTTATGGGGAGAAGAAATACGCCCACCAGCCGGAAGGGCTCGACTACGGCAACGTTCCCGGCTGCACCTACTGCACCCCGGAGATCGCCTCAGTTGGTTTGACCGAGAAACAGGCCCGCGACGCCGGTTACGAAATTAAAGTAGGGAAATTCCCGCTCACGGCATCCGGCAAAGCTACCGGCGTGGGTCATACTGAAGGGTTCGTTAAAGTGGTTTTCGATGCCAAATACGGCGAGTGGCTCGGCACCCACATGATCGGGTACAACGTAACGGAGATCATTGCAGAGACCGTTCTCGGCCGTAAGCTCGAGACCACCTACCACGAAGTACTCGACAGCATTCACCCCCACCCGACGATCAGCGAAGCAGTCAAGGACGCCGTCGAAGCCGCCTACGGCGAAGCCATCCATTTGTGACAAACCACGCCTCCATAAGAAGCCGGCCTAACAAGCCGGCTTTTGCTTTTCTAGCACCCCGAAAGGCCCTTCACCTTGATCCTGAAATGCTTATCTCCCTGAATAATCTCCAGCGTTCCCGTCGACAACTGCGTCTCCCCTTCGACTCTGAGCTGGTGCATGATCAATACCACCGTGTATTCATTTCCCCGATATACCTCTTTAAAAGTCTTTTTATCAATCGGCCCGCTCTTTGCTGAATCGTAATGGAGGTAGACATCTTTCCGGTGCAGCCGCAGAAAGGCAAAATCCGCCGGCACCGTCACAAGGATCTTCTTCCCCTTATCGACATCGAGGCTGTCAAACGCGATATTCAGCGAATCATACGTATAAAGCCCAACACAGCCATCGACTTTGCTGGGTGAGGAAAAAAAGATATCCGGCCTTAGGAATTCACTATTTTCGGCAGCCGTACTGTCCGGCTGGCCATGACGATGAGAAGTTTTTCTGTCCGGCGAATCACAGCCGGATGTCACACAAACAGCCAGAGAAACCACCAGCAGGGCAAAACGAGAGTTCATTTCGTAAAAATAATATATTTCACCCATCAACCTATCAATCATGGACACCAGAACCTCCGGCATTGTCTATTTCCTCCTCGGCCTTTACACGCTGATGATCAGCTGGCACTATAACCATAACTGGATTTTATTGATCATCCATTACATCTTCTGGCCCGTTTACCTGGTCTATGAACTGCTGGTCGGACACCTCTCCCACGACCTCTGGCGGACCATCCCCGAGGGCTACTTCAAATAAATTTCCCTACTTTAGCTACCCAAACTAAACACCATTGTTTATGAGCCGTTTAATCACCAAAACGCTTGCCGTTTTCGCCACCGCGCTCTTTCTGGTTCTATTTTCCATCTCCGCCAGTGCTCAAAACCTCACCGCGGACTCGATAAAGGCGCAATTTATAAGGGATTGGGAACGCGCGAAATCCTATACCCTTGAATACCTCGACGCCATGCCCGCGGACAAATATTCTTTCAAAGCTGTCGACAGCATCCGCAGCTTCGCCCAGCAAATGCTTCACCTGGCTTCCGGGAATGCAGGATTGATCCATTTCGCTACGGGGGTCAGGGCTGGTTTTCCCATGAACCTGGAAAAAAGTCCGACCGCGCAAAACAAGGACTCGGTCGTCTATTACGTCACCAAAAGCTTTGACATCGCCATCCAGGGCCTGAAAGACTTCGATCCCGCCAAATTCGGCGAGGAGGTTGACATGCGCGGTGAAAAAGTGAGCCGATTCGCGCTCTTCGAAAAGGCGTTTGAACACCAGACTCACACCCTTGGACAAACGACCATCTATATCCGCCTGGTAGGGATACGCCCGCCGGCTGAGAGACTGTTCTAGCGAAGTTTGCAACAGTCCAGCCCAAAGTAGGTAAATCGTGCCGGCAATGCGGCAGGGGAATCGCCATATCCCCGCAGCGCAAACAAACCGACATAGCGCGGCTGAAAGCTAAACTGATAATTGGC
>DATMLR010000073.1:0-2593 GCA_035570015.1 Puia sp. | reverse complement strand
ACAATACGGCGCCGCCAAGGAATTATTTCGCGGGTGTTTCTATGAACTATAAATTTTGAGCTTCATCGGGGCTGCTTCGCTCGGGTACGCTTCACTCGGTTATCCCCGCCTGTGGTGATTTCGTCACCCGCATCGCTACCTGGTAGAAATTGTTCACCGCGCCGAGCACTTCATACCGGATATAATAACTCCGAACAAAATCACTCCATGCCGCAAATTCATGATTGGGAATATTGAATTCGTCGAACAGGATGATATCACCCTCGCGCAGAAAGGGCGCCATGCTGGTCAGCGCGAAAAGAGTGGAGGAATAGAGGTCTGCATCCATGTGAAGCACTCGAGTGAAGGCTGCATGGTCCACATTGCGGTCATACTCACGCAAAAATTTAAAAAGGGTATTCTGAAACAAGCCTTTGATGAACGTCCCTCTGGAATCATCCATAAAGGGGATATCATAGCTGAAAGCCCCCTTTTTAAAGAAATGCCAATCCTCGGGCAATCCTTCGAAGGTGTCGAAGCCGTAGAATCTTGAGTCAGGGTGATGATTTGCCTTAACCCACCAGGCAAACGAAGTCCCCCCGGCTACGCCAAATTCCAGGTATTGAATGGGTTTTTGATCCAGCTCCATTTGACGAATGACGTATTCGTGAAGCTTGACCCGGTCGGCATATCGGCGAAAAGGCTTATAGAAATCGGAAAAAGGAACTTTTCCGCTATGGCGGTTGATCCAGGAAGTCAGCAGCGAAAAGTTATTAAGAAATCTGAAGAGAAACCGGAGCGGCGCAAATAAAATCCCAATTCGGGAAACCAGCAGAAAGTCCTTTATGGTTGAGTTGGCCTTCCGAAAGAAATTTCTCATAATGGATTCAAAATAATTACGCTATGAAAATGAATAATTGCCCTATGAAAACCGCGAAGATAGGCCAAAATGCATTAGGGGACAAATCCTCCGGTCTAACCATATTTTAATGTACCCTATCGCTTTAAAGTCCGGACATTTCCTTTTATCTTGCGCGTGCAATTATATCATTATAGCTATCTAAACAACCCAACTAAATACTATTCCGATGAGTACGAAACCCTTTATTTTAGGTCTTGGTATCCTGGTGCTGATGGTAAACTATAGCTGCCAAAAGACCGCTGTCCTTCCCCCCACTCCAAAGGTTAATGCCGGTCCCGCACAGACCGTCAATATGCCGACTGACACCGCCTACCTAACGGGGTCGGCTACGGATTCGGTCAGCGCTATCACCGGTTATATCTGGAGCCAGATCTCCGGGCCCAATACAGCAATTTTCTCCGATGACGGTTCTGCTTACACTACGGTATCGGGCCTGATCTACGGCACATATGTCTTCCAGCTGATGGCTACGGATGCGAACGGGCAGACGGGTGTCGGTACGGTGACGGTTACCGTAACCAGCAGCAAGCAGCCGACTACCTTAACCCTCACTACACTCTTCCCGGGCACGTCCTATTCGCCATATGAGATGATGTTCCTCGGCAATGCATCAAACAGTACGGGCAACAGCGCATCTCCGGAATTACTGGCGGAAACCTGGACGATCAACGGTATAGAGGTTTGGGGACGGTCCTTCTTTAAATTCAACATGTCTCCGATCCCTTCCGGTACGACAGTCCTGTCAGCCTCTTTACATTTGTTCTCCGATACGATCCCGGACAATGGTGACCTGATCCATGCCAATTACGGTGTAACCAATGACTTCTGGATCACCCGGGTTTCAAGTTCCTGGGATAAGACGACAGGCTGGAACAGCTTCCCGACCCTCGATTCTGCCGGCGAGGCGTATCTCCCGCAAACCGACTCGGCCTTTGCCAACGAGACGGTGGATGTGACCACGATGGTCAACAACATGCTGACCAACGGCAACTATGGTTTTGAAATGCATCTCAACACGGAACAGATCTACAATTCGCGGATCTTTTGCTCCACGCTTTATTCGGACAGCACCAGACATCCTTACCTGGTAGTCACTTACTAAGAAAATCTCCCGCTATAAAAGATAGGCGGCCCCTTCGGGGCCGCTTATTTTTTTCGGCTACTTTTGCGCCATGGTCAGGTACATGCATGCCCCTCTTTGCCTCATCCTCCTCTTCTCCTGCGGACGTTCGGACAGAAGGATCGCCGAACCCGGTGCAGCGCCTGCGGCGGCACCTGCGTCAGAATCTGCGCCAGCACCTGCGGCGGCGACCCCGGCCAAGTCCCGGATCAGGTATGCGCGCAACTTTACCATCGACTATTTCGACCGCTATAAGGAGGTGAAGATCTTGAATCACTCCGCGGCCTCACCCGACACCCTGGACTTTCTGCTGCTGCCGGCAGGGGTGCCCGTTCCCGAAGGTCACGCCCAAGCGCAGGTGATCCGCATCCCCGTGCAGTCGATGATCGCGAGCGGCTCGACGCAAATCGCCCAGGCCGACTTCGCGGGGGTAGCAAACCGAATTAGCGGGGTGGGCAACGGACAGTATGTGGTCAACCCGCTGGTCAGAGAAGGCCTGCGGTCCGGCCGGGTGCGGCAGGTTGGGCTTGAAAGCGATCTCAACAACGAGCTGGTGATCTCCATGCGGCCGG
>DATMLR010000072.1:0-4813 GCA_035570015.1 Puia sp. | reverse complement strand
TTCCGATCCAGCCGATATAGCCGTCAGGTCGGATAAGGCAGAGGGCGCCGCTTTGGATCGGTCCACCGGGGGTGAAGTGATACAGCCTGATGTCTTTGCACCAGGCCGGGATGGGACCATAGCAATGCAGCTGCCAGTCGAGTGTCGTCAGCGGGGCGTAGTTATCCTGATCGTTCAGCCATGGAAGGCGGTCCCCGCTATGCAGGCCATAGAGCATGCCGCTGCTTAGCGTACTTCTGCGATAGTGGATGCGGGTCTGCGATACGAGGCGAAAGGCGGCGCGGCGGATGGCGGATCTTTGGAACAGTCGCGGCAGGATCAGCGGTACGAGGAGGGTCCGGATGGCGGTGGCAAGGACGCTCCGCTTATTGACAAAGGTAAATACGCGATCGGTGGTGTTGACGAGGCTTTTGGCGAAGGGGATGCGCTCCTTCTCGTAGGTATCGAGGATGGCCTCCGGAGCTTGGTGGCGGAGGACGGCGTCGAGCTTCCACGCCAGGTTGATGGCGTCACCGATCCCGGTGTTCATGCCCTGTCCGCCGACGGGGCTGTGGACATGGGCTGCGTCGCCGCAGAGGAAGGCACGGCCTTTTCGGAAAAAGGAAGCGACGCGATGGTGGACGCGGTAGGTACTGAACCAGTTGACGGCCTTCGTCCCGATCTGCAGTCGCCTGATGATGTCCTTGCTGACGTCATCCCATTGAAAGACGCGATCCGGGTCTTCGCTGTCGACCGTCCCGACGAGACGAACCCGGCCTTCGCCATGCATGGGAAACACCGCGAGGAAGTCATTGTCATCGAGCGCGAGATTGAGGCCGCCGTTGATTACCGGGCCGGAAGCAACAATATCCGCGACATAATAAATGGGGTCATAGGTGCCACCGGGGAAGGCGGCGCCGATGATCTCGCGCACCTTAGACCGGCTGCCATCACAGCCGGCGAGATAGGCGACGCGGATTGTAGTGATCCCCCCGGCAGATGTCTTTAATTGTGCTTCGATGCCCTCTTTTTCTTCGTTGAAAGATACGAGTTCCGTATTGCGTTCGACACAAATGCCGAGTTTCTCCAGTTCAACTTCGAGTACCCTTTCATGTTCGTCCTGGGGAAAGACATAGAAATTGGGGAATGCACTGATACCGGTCGCATCCTGACCGAATAGGACGGTGCCAACGTGGCGTTGTCTGACCCAGAGCCGGAGCTGATCGATCTTCGTGGTCTGGTCGACGATGGCCTTATCGATGCCCAGCATCCGATAGAATTCGAGGGTGCGGGCCTGCACGACCAGGGCGCGTGAAGCAGTACCGGCATGGGGAGCTTTGTCAATGATGCGGAACGGGACTTGTCGTTTGGCCAGCCAGAGGGCGAGCACAAGACCGGTGGGGCCTGCACCGCAGATGAGAACCTGTGGGAAATTCCTGTCGACTGGTATGGGATGATCCCGGACTGGCATAGGAATTGTAAATTACTTAATACCGATTATTTTTCACCCCATTAAATTTATCATCAATGGCTGCGAAGAAAGAAGTGACGAAGATTCTTGTGGTAGAGGATGAAGGCGATATCTGTCTGTTGCTGGAACTGCTGCTTGCAGACAGAAAAAAGGTCATCGACCACGTACATACTCTGACTGATGCCAAAGCATTCATCGAACGCGAGCAACCGATGCTGGTATTGCTGGACAACCGACTGCCGGACGGGCTTGGGATCGATTTCATCGGATATCTCAAGCAGGAATATCCGCAAATCAAGATCATCATGATCACCGGTGCGGATGGGATCGCTGAAGATGCGGTCCTGGCCACGGGTGCGGATCGCTTTATCAGCAAACCTTTCACGCAGGCTCAACTGCAGGCATCAATCAACCAGGTATTGAACTGACCTTAACTATCTTTCTTCGGGGGGACTTTATCGCCTTCCTTGCGGGCTTCGGAGAGTCCGATGGCGATTGCTTGTTTGCGGCTCGTCACCTTCTTCCCGCTGCGGCCGCTTTTCAAGGTGCCGGCTTCCTCTTCCTTTATTGCCTTTCCGACTTTTTCGCTTGCTTTTTTTGAATACTTTGCCATAATCGATGGGTTTATCGTAATACGCCGAAAAAAGTGGGCCAATCTATCCGGCAAGAAATTCCACAGTTTCGCAAAGCGATAGAATACTCACGGTGATGGCGGCGAGTTCGGTCACGTCGTTTGGTTTTGGGAAGTATCCCAACGCTCCTCTGCTTAGACATTCGTCTACATGCTGACGATTGGATGAAGTGCTCCAGACAACCTTGGGAAGGTCGGCATAACGGGCGTTGGAATTGAGCTCGTCCAGCACCTGGGCGGCATTAAGCATAGGCATTTTGTAATCCAGGATCAGGATGACGGGCAATTGTCCGTCGGGACATTCATCGAGCCATGCCAGGACCTGGGGCCCGTTATTGACGGTCTTTATCAGGGCGGATGGTCTATGCAGGAGGATAGATTCCGTCAACAAGTCCTGGTCGTCGCCGTCGTCGTCGGCCAGAAGAATGTATCGCTTTGAATGGGCCATCATCGCTAAGTATCCTCAGGTTGGAAATCTATATACCTATTATTGTGCCATATTCAGGCGTTACCAACCTGCAAATTGTGATCCCTGATGCCGTGGACGGGGGATCTGGCCGGGGGTTTATTGTTGGTTGCCGGGGTATTCCTCCCCGCCAGGAGCAGGGAGGCGATCAGGATAGCAATGGCGCAGCTTCTGAGAAAGGAATCGATTTGGTGTTCTCCGGGGCTTTTCATAATCAATTGGTTATAATCAGTGCGGATCGCCGAATAATCGCATTAAAATTACATTAAAATCTCATTAAAACAAATTGCTTTTTGTTAAACGGGCTAAAAAAAACCGCCCCGGGAAGGCTCCCGAAGCGGCTACAATAGTGGTGAAGTCGAGATGGTCGCGACGCGATCTCTTATTTGTTCGTCTCTTTTGGATTAAGGGCTTGTTTGATCCGCTCGAGCACATCCTGCAGGTGGTATTTGCTGACCTTGTCGGTCTCTTTGGGGATCGCAGCGGCGATTTCGCCCCTCAGCTCTACGAGCTGTGCTCTTGCGATCGACGGGATATCGGTGTTCTTGATATCACCCGTAAAGATGACCAGTCCCCTGGGCAATCCGGCGGGCGGCGCCATCGGCGGAGTGGGGTTTACGAGGTTGTCCAGCGCTTCGATATAGACTTTCTGAAGGTTGCGACGATTGATGTCGATAGTCGCTCCGGCCGGAAGTTCGCTCCACACACCTTTCTTCGCATCTGTAAGCAGATCATCTACGCTATAGGCGGCGGCGCCGTACCGGCCGGTGCAAACGGTCAGGCGATATAGTCGGGCTGCCGACAGCAGGCTGCGCAGGGTGCTCGCCTGTACGCGGCTGAGGGTCTCCTCCGTGCCGGGGTTGGCGAATTTATTCAAGACATCCTTATTGAGCAGCCAGGCCGGTGTGGCGAAGAGCTGTTTGTTGAGGAAATCCACCGCTTCCTTCTGCGTAGCCTTTGGCGTCGCCTCATAGACGTCCCCGGTTTGTTCGACGCTCTTAAACGTTTCCTGCACGCCGCCGACATTCTTCGTAACATGGCCCATCCAGCGGGCATACTCGTCGACGAGGTTGGTGTACATTTCGCTTAGGTTATCGTACTGATCGGCCTCTTCCTTGCACCAGTCGGGTAGGTTGGGAAGGATACGTTTGAGGTTCTTAATCCCGTATTCGCCAGCCTTCATGGCATTGTCGCCAAGGTCTTCGGTCTGGGCGCGCGGGTCGAAGTTCTGGCCTTCGCCGCCGAACCACAGGCGGGGGTTCTTCAGGCTGTCGATGGCCAGTTTGTTCATCGTTATCTTATCCGCTTCTTCGTCTTTGGCTGCTGCGTCGTACCGGTAGCCCCATTCAATCGCCCATTTGTCATAATCGCCGATCCGGGGATAGAGGCCTTTGGGGGTGATATTGTCCTCCGGCTGGGCTACATAGTTGAACCGGGCATAGTCCATGATGGAGGAAGTATGACCGTTTGCTTCGACCCAGACCTTATCCCGCAGCTTCTCGACGGGCGTCTTGCTGCTGCTGCCCATGTTATGGCGCAAGCCTAATGTATGTCCGACTTCGTGAGAAGACACAAAGCGGATGAGATCGCCCATCAGTTCATCGTCGAATTTCATCTTTCGGGCCCGGGGATCGACGGCTGCGGTCTGGATCATATACCAGTCGTGGACAAGCTTCATGACGTTGTGATACCAGCCGATATGCGATTCGATGATCTCGCCGCTGCGGGGGTCGGCCACATTGGGGCCATATGCGTTCTCGATGTCGCTTGCGAAATAGCGGATGACGGAATACCGCGCGTCTTCGAGGCTCATGGTCTTATCTTCAGCCGGCCATTCCTTGCCGACGATGGCATTCTTGAATCCGGCCTTCTCGAACGCGACGTTCCAGTCATTGATACCGGCGATCAGGTAGGGTACCCATTTACGGGGGGTAGCGGGGTCGATGTAGTAAACGATCTGTTTCTTCGGCTCGACGAGCTCGCCGCGTTTGTATTTGTCGAGGTCCTCATCCTTTGGCTCGAGACGCCAGTGGTGGACGAAGTCATCGGTGTAGACGCGTTGCTGGTTGTCGTCATATACCGTGTATTCGCTGGCAAAGAAACCTACCCGGGGATCGAAGGCGCGTTTGGCCATCGGCGTTTTAGGCAGAAGGAGGAAGGAGTTGTTGAGCTCCACGGTAATCGCTCCGGCTGCTGATTCCGCAGGCAGGCTGCCGCCGCCCGGAAAGCCGCCGCCGCCGGGAGCGGCAGGTGCAGGTGAAGCCGT
>DATMLR010000071.1:0-8172 GCA_035570015.1 Puia sp. | reverse complement strand
ATTCCAAAGTCCGGACTATTTCCAACTCGATGAGTTATTGACAGATGAGCACAAGCTGGTGCGCGATTCGGTACGAAACTATGTAAAAAAGCAGATTTCCCCTATCATTGAGGAATATGCACAAAAAGCCGAGTTTCCGCAACAGATTGTTGGTCAGCTGGGTGAACTGGGGTGCTTCGGCCCCACCATTCCGGAGCACTATGGCGGGGGCGGGCTGGATTATATCAGCTATGGCCTGATGATGCAGGAACTGGAGCGTGGGGACAGCGGGGTGAGGTCCACGGCGTCGGTCCAGGGGTCGCTGGTAATGTTCCCGATCTATCAATATGGAAGTGAGGAGCAGCGGTGGAAGTACCTGCCGAAACTGGCGAGCGGGGAGTGGCTGGGCTGTTTTGGGTTGACGGAGCCGAACCACGGAAGTGATCCGTCGGGGATGTTGAGCAATTTCAAAGATGCGGGGGATCATGTGATCCTGAATGGCAGCAAAATGTGGATCAGTAATGCACCTTTCTCGCAGGTAGCGGTCGTGTGGGCCAAGGATGAAGAGGGGGTGGTGCGGGGGTTGATCGTGGAGCGGGGAATGGAGGGTTTCTCGACGCCGACGACTCATGGAAAATGGAGTCTGAGGGCTTCGGCGACAGGGGAACTGGTCTTTGATCAGGTGAAGGTGCCCAAGGCGAATATCCTGCCGAATGTGAGCGGGCTGAAGGGGCCGCTGAGCTGTCTGACGAAGGCGCGGTTTGGGATTGCGTGGGGGGTCGTGGGGGCGGCGATGGATTGTTATGATACGGCGTTGCGATATAGCAAGGAGCGGGTCCAGTTCGGCCGGCCGATCGGGGGCTTCCAGCTGCAGCAGAAGAAGCTGGCGGAGATGCTCACGGAGATCACGAAGGCGCAGCTGCTCAACTGGCGGCTGGGGGTGTTGATGAATGAGGAGCAGGCGACGCCGGCGCAGGTGTCGATGGCCAAGCGGAATGGCTGCGAGATCGCGGCGCAGATCGCGCGGGATGCCCGGCAGGTATTGGGCGGGATGGGGATCACGGGGGAGTATCCGATCATGCGGCATATGATGAATATCGAGAGTGTGCTGACCTATGAAGGGACGCATGACGTGCATTTGCTGATCACGGGGATGGATATTACGGGTTTTAACGCGTTCAAATGAAAATATTCTTTATCGGGTTCATGGGGTCTGGAAAGACGCACTGGGGCCGGCTGCTTTCGAAGAAGCTGGGGCTAACCTTCTACGACCTGGATACGGTGATCGTGGAACAGGAGAAGAAGTCGGTGGCGGATATCTTCGCGGAGAAGGGGGAGGAGTATTTCCGGGTCCGGGAGAAGGAGATGCTGGAACGGATCGCGGAGGAGAAGGATGGGTTTATCCTATCTTGCGGGGGTGGGACGCCGTGCTTTTTTAATAATATCGAGTACATGACGAAGATCGGGAAGGTGATCTGGCTGAATACGTCGATCGATGTGCTCACGGAGCGGCTGCTGCGGGAGCGGAAGAGCAGGCCGCTGATCCGGGCGGTGGATGAAAGCGACCTTGGACGGTATATTGTGCGCAAGCTGAGTGAGCGGCGGATGTATTATCAGCAGGCTGATGTGACGGTGAATGAAGAGAGTATTACGCTGGATGAGTTGATCGTGTTGTTGTTCCAGAGTGAGAAGCCTGACCGGATGAAGGAAGAATTATAATGGACCCATATGCATAAGAGTTTTCTTTCGATCGCGGCGGTACTGGGGGCGTTGTCGGTGGCGTTGGGTGCGTTCGCGGCACACCGGCTGAAGGAGATCGTTCCGCCGGATGCGGTGGCGGTGTTCGAGACGGGAGTGCGGTATCAGTTCTATCATGTTTTTGCGCTGTTGTTCGTCGGGCTGATTTCGGAGCGGGTCTCGAACCGGTGGGTGACCTGGGCAGGAAATTGTTTCATTATGGGGATCATTTTCTTCTGCGGTTCGTTGTATACGCTAACGGCGCTCCGGGCGGCGGATATTTCGCCGATGAAGATCGTCGGCATTGCCACTCCGGTGGGTGGGGTGTTTTTTATTGCAGGGTGGTTGTTCCTGTGGTTGGGGGTGAAGAAGAAATGACGCCGGGGCAGCAGGGTACTCGCGGTCAAAGCCCCAGAAAAAAGGTAGTCCGGGTGCCCTTGAAGTTCTCGATGTTGAACTCGCCGTTGATGGAGGCCATGCGTTTCCTCATGTTGTTGAGCCCATTCCCAAATTTGCGAAGCTTTGCAAGGTCGATGCCGATACCGTCGTCCTGGATCTCGATCATCATTCGATCCTGGACGGTTACGTTTATGCGGACAACGGAGCTTTGGGAGTGCTTGACGACATTATTGAGCGCCTCTTTGACAGACAGGAAGATATTGCGGCGTTTCTCGCCGCTGATCTCGCGGGAGGGGATGGACGCGGGCATGCTAAAGATGCAGTCGATGGAGGTGTTCTCGAAGAATTCGACGGCGTAGGAGCGGATATAGGCAATGAGATTTTCGACGGTATCGTTGGAGCTGGTCATGGTCCAGATGATGGTATTCATCTTGGTGAGCAGTTCGTTGGCGGAGTTGGAGATCTTTTCGATCTCAGGGAGGGTGGTGTCCCGCATTTTGCTCTTAACGATTTCGGACATGAGCCGGATGGCGGTCACGCCGGAGCCGAGTTCGTCGTGCATGTCGACGGAGATCCGGTTGCGCTCATCTTGCTTTGCAGCCAATACGGCTACTTGTTTTTCCATCTCTTTCCGTTCGGCGTCGAGTTTGAGCTTTTCTTCCTTCTGCGTGCTGAGGATGATCTCGCGTTTATTCTTGTAGGTGAGGGCAAAGAGGAAGAAGAGCAGTTCGATGGTGATACCGGCCTCATAGTAGAAGAGGGCGAGGTTGAGGACGGAAGCGCCGCCTGCGACCTTGAAATTGGTGGTGATCAGCAGCTGCGAGATGATGGACAGAAGGCAAAGGGAGATATTTCCCATGACGATGTAGTTCATAAGGCGGTCGCGGTACGTAAGCCCTTTGATGACAAAGCCGATGGAGATCAGGAGTAGCGCGATCTTGGTGGTGTCTTCGAGGGTATTGGCGATGCGGAAGTCAGTGGAAAGAACGTAAAAGGCGATATAGGCGACCGTGAGCGCGGTAATGGCGAGCGTGCCCCAGCGGAGGAACCGGTCGAGGGTTTTGAAATTCCTTCTCGTGTCTAGGAATTTGCGGTGGAAGTAGATATAGAAGATATAGCCGACGGAAAAGAGGATATTATCGAGGAAGCTTTCAAAAAAGTAGTTAAATGAGGTGGTGACCTGGTGGAGGGTTGATTTGAAGAAGAGCAGCAGGCTGATGCAGATCGAATAGCCGATGTAGTAGAGAAATTCGGGTTTTGCGCTTTGAAGGTATTCGCTGGCGGCATAAAAGATCATCATTAACATGATCCCGGCGAAGAGGTTGGTGATGGTGTCGATGCTCGTCTTGTTGCGGTGGTTGATCAGGATGGCTTCGTGGATCAGGGGGCTGCTGGTCAGGGTTGGGTCGACGGTGTTGGTGGCGGCCTTGATAAAGGTCAGGACAGCGAAGAAGGTGGCGGTGTCGTGGCGGGCGAGGGTGATCTGGCGGTAGCCGAGGCTATCGGGGTCGTCGGGGACAATTCGCGGGACCGGGCCAAGGGGGGCGGCGAGTTGGGATTGGCCGCCTTCGCCGAAGCTTCGGCTGGTGAGACGGTAGAGCTGAATGCTGTCGAGGAGGAAGCCGGGGCAGAGGAAGGCGCTGGCGGGTTGGTCGGTGCTGTTGGTGACGGTAAAGCGAAGGATGGTCTTCTTGTTGATGTCGGCGGGGGCGACATTGTGGTCGCGGCGCCGGGTAGCTTTTCGGTAGGTCAGGAAAGGGAGCTGGTCGAGTGAAATGTTGCGTGTGGGGGCGTGGTAGATCCAGATACCCGTGTCCATCAAATCCATAAGCAGATTGGTGCGGGCGAGGTCGGCGATCGGTTGGCGGAGGGCGAGGCGGGCGCTGTCGGCGGGTCGGGATGACTGGGCGGGAACGGGGGTATGGAGGATCAGCAGAAGCAGGCAGGGGATGCTGATCCTGACGAGGAAAGGTTGGTTTATAAAACGCTCGTACATAGCTTGTAACAGCAGTTTTTTTAAAGGTAGAGTAAATAATTATATTTGTGGCCATGGCAAACCGACTGAAGTCAAAAAAAGGCCAGGGGTCCGGCTCGGGCAAGCTGAAGCCTGAAAAGGAGACCCGGGTTACCGCCAGGCAGATCGCAAAAGATGAACGTACCCATAAGATCACCGGGGCTGTCTTTCTTCTGCTGGCGATCTTCTTGCTTCTCGCCTTTACCTCATACTTATATACCTGGAAGGAAGATCAGTATTTGGTCTCCGGCGGATGGCGTGTCCTGATGCCATCGACGGCCGCGAAAGCATCGAACCTTTTGGGGAACCTCGGTGCGCTGGTGTCGCATTTGTTCTTTTTCAATGGTTTCGGGCTGGCGAGCTATCTGTTCTGTTCCTTCTTTTTTATTGTGGGCGTGAACCTGATGTTTAAGCGGAAGGTCTTTTCGATCTCCCGAAATCTAAGGTATGTGGTGACGGGATTGTTGTATATCTCGGTCCTGCTGGCGTTTGTCACGGGGGTGAGTGAATTTCCCTGGGGCGGAGCGGTTGGCAAGATGGTGGACGAATGGCTGATACGGTTCCTGGGTTCGGTGGGGACGGCGGCGGTATTGTTTGTCGCGGGGCTGGCTTATTTCATCTGGCGGTTCAATCCGGTCTTCAGAGTTCCGAAGCTGCCGGCGAAGGAAAAGGGTGCGGTGGCAGGGCCGATGGAGGAGGAGACGGGAACGGCGAAGAAGGGGGCGAAGCTGTTTATCGATGAGAAGTTCAGTCAGGAGAAGCAGAATATTTTGAAACAAGAGGGCGGGGTGGTGGCGATAGCGCCGGTGGTGCAGGAGCCGGAGATCGAGTTCACGATCACGGAGCGGGAGCCGGTTATCGCGGAGGGGCCGGATGGGGTGAGGGGGGCTGTTGAGTTGGAGGGACCGGATGGCGTGGAGGGGGCCGTGGCGGAGGAAACGGAGCTAATGACGGATGAGGAGGAATGGGAGGAGATGGAATTGGAAATTAAGACGGGGGCGCCGCCGGTTAGCGCCGAGCCTGTAGAGTCATTATTGCCTGAGAATCTGCCGGATTATGAACCCACGCTGGACCTGCGGGATTATAAATATCCGACGCTGGATCTGCTGGAAGCACATGGGAGCGAGAAAATCGTGCAGGACGCGATGGAGCTGGAAGCCAACAAAAATCAGATCATCAACACGCTGAAGAATTATGATATTTCCATTTCGAAGATCAGCGCTACGGTGGGGCCAACGGTGACCTTGTATGAGATCGTGCCGGCAGCGGGGGTGCGGATATCACGGATCAAAAATCTGGAGGACGATATCGCCCTTAGTCTTGCAGCGCTGGGGATCCGGATCATCGCGCCGATCCCGGGAAAGGGGACGATCGGTATCGAGGTGCCGAACGTGAAGAAAACGGTGGTAAGCATGCGGACCCTGCTCGCGTCGGACAAGTTCCAGCACAGCAATTACAATTTGCCGATCGCGATTGGGAAGAAGATCGATAATGAGAACTTCATCGTTGATCTGGCGTCGATGCCGCACTTGCTGATGGCGGGCGCTACGGGTCAGGGGAAGTCGGTAGGCGTGAATGCGATCCTGGTCTCATTACTTTACAAGAAGCACCCTTCCCAGCTGAAGCTGGTGCTGGTGGACCCGAAGAAGGTGGAGCTGAGCCTTTACCGGATGATCGAGAAGCATTTTCTCGCGAAGCTTCCCGGAGAGGAGGAGCCGATCATTACGGACACGAAGAAGGTAGTCCACTCGCTGAATGCGCTGTGTATCGAGATGGACAACCGGTATGACCTGCTGAAGGAGGCTAATGCGCGGAATATCAAAGAATACAATGAGAAGTTCGTCAAGCGGCGGCTGAACCCCCAGAAGGGGCATCAGTATCTGCCTTTCATCGTGCTGGTGATCGATGAGTTTGCCGATCTGATCATGACGGCGGGGAAGGAGATCGAGATGCCGATCGCGCGACTGGCCCAGCTGGCGCGGGCAGTTGGGATCCATTTGATCATTGCCACGCAGCGGCCGTCGGTGAATATCATTACCGGGACCATCAAAGCCAATTTCCCGTCGAGGGTGGCCTTCAAGGTATCGAGCAAGATCGACTCGCGGACGATCCTCGATGCGGGCGGAGCCGACCAGTTGATCGGGAAGGGGGACATGCTCATTTCACACAATGGAGAGATCACGCGGCTGCAGTGTGCGTTTGTCGATACGCCGGAGGTGGAGAGGGTCACGGAGTTTATCGGGCAGCAAAGGGGTTATCCGGAGGCATATAAATTGCCGGAGTATGTAGATGAGAAGGAGATGGAGGGGAAGGAGTTCGATCTGGCGGACCGGGATCCGCTTTTCGAGGAGGCGGCGCGGCTGATTGTGGTGAATCAGTTGGGGAGTACGTCGCTTATCCAGCGGAAGATGAAGCTGGGTTATAACCGGGCGGGGCGGCTGATGGATCAATTGGAAGCGGCGGGCGTTGTCGGACCGGGGGCGGGCAGCAAGCCGAGGGATGTGTTGATCAAGTCGGAGATGGAGTTGAACCACTATTTGAACCACTAGAGGGAATTTGGGGGCGTTTTTGAGGGGATGGGTGGAATTTGGGGCCGTTTTTGCAGGGGATGAGGTCGTTTTACATTAATTTTGCGGCATGAAAATGAACAAAGTATTGATATGTTTTGCCCTAATGGTGGGGACTTGTTTGGCGGTGGAGGCACAAAACTCGAATTATATCGGGAAGAATGATCCGGATGCCAAGAAGGTCCTCGATGCATTGAGCGCAAAGCTGAATTCCTATAAAGCGGTTCAGGCCAATTTCACGTTGAAGGTGG
This sequence comes from Puia sp., assembly GCA_035570015.1. GTDB lineage: Bacteria > Bacteroidota > Bacteroidia > Chitinophagales > Chitinophagaceae > Puia. Next base: position 1,225 of record DATMLR010000071.1, on the reverse strand, counting down.
AGGACCAGAAGGGAAAACTGCAGGGGAGCCGCAGCGGGATCATCTATTTAAAGGGGAATAAATATCATGTGAGTGTGGTAGGGGGGCAGGAGATCTATTGCGACGGAAAGGATATTTACACTTATGATAAATCGTCCAATGAGGTGACGATAACGAAGAATGATCCGACTACCCAGACGCTTTCGCCGGATAAGGTCTTTACGAATTTCTATGACAAGGATTTTCTGTATAAGCTCAATGGCGAGAACAAGGTAGGGACGCGGACGGTAGAGGAGGTGGAATTAACGCCGGTGGATAAGACGAAGAGTTTCTTCAAGGTACTGTTGTATATCGACAAGCTGACGCACACGCCGGTGAGTATGACCCTGTTTGACAAAGGAGGGAACCGGTATATCCTGGATACGAGCAAGATCAATGGGGCTGCGGCGATTACGGATGCGCAGATTGCATACAACAAGGCGAAGTTTCCAGGGGCGGAGGAGGTGGATCTGAGGAATTAACCCGCCCTTCGCGGTGGCTTCGGCGGGCTAGTCGGGTTCATTGCCCCAGCGGAAGGTCGGGTTGGACAATCCGGCGAGATCGAGGACGCGGTCGACGACGGTGCCGGCTACGGCTTCGATGGTGGCGGGGCGGCTATAGAACGACGGGGTAGCGGGGCAGATGATCCCGCCGGCGAGGGTGATGGTTTCCATATTGCGGATATGGATGAGGTTGTAAGGGGTATCACGGACTACACAAATCAATTTCCTTCTTTCTTTAAGGACAACATCTGCGGCCCGGGTGATGAGGTCGGAGGAGATGCCGTGAGCGATACGGCCAAGGGTTCCCATGGAGCAGGGGATGATGATCATGGTATTATATTGTCCGGAGCCGGAGGCGAAGGGTGCGGTAAAGTCCTGCTGGCTATGGAGGTGGGCGGCGTACTGGGTATAGTCATCGTTGCCCAGTTCGGTCTGCCAGACTTCTTTTGCATTGGCGGTCATCACGATGGCCAGGGATTCCCATTGCTCCTTGATCCCAATGAGCTTATCGAGGAGGAGGCGGGCGTAGATGGAGCCGCTGGCGCCGGTGATGGCGATGACAATTTTATGCATTCCGGATTCGTTTAAGTTTGTCTATGCAAATGCGAAAATACTTGAAAACTATGGTTTGGGGCGCGGGGATCGTGGGGGTTGTCCTTTTGTTGAGTGGGGCGTCGCGGAGACCGGCCGTGGGCGGCTCGCGC
>DATMLR010000070.1:0-5814 GCA_035570015.1 Puia sp. | reverse complement strand
TGTCAATACACCCCTGTACGGCCTCTTCCTCCAGTTCCAACATCACCCCTGGCATGGGCTCCACGCATGGGACCTTATCCAACCCGCCTTTATGTTCATGGCCGGAACAGCCATGGCATTTTCCCTTCACCGGCAGCAAATCGAAGGACGATCCTGGAACGATTCCTTTCGCAAAGCATTGAGGAGATCCGGCTGGCTTTTTTTCTGGGGAGTGCTCGACTATGCCGTGGGACCCGCCGGGCTGTCCTTCAAGCTCTGGGACGTGCTGACCCAACTTTCCTTTACCTGCCTGCTGGCCTTCCTAATCTTCCGCTGGTCAGTAAGAGCTCAGATCGCTGTCTGTGCCGGCCTGCTTCTGCTGACGGAGGTCTTATTCCGCTTCGCCCACGTCCCCGGGTTCGACCAACCTTTTACCGACCAACACAACTTTGGGAATTATGTCGACCTGCTCCTGATGAACAAGATCAACAAAGACGGCTGGGTCGCAATCAATTGCATCCCCACCGCTGTCCATACCATCGGTGGAGCGCTGGCCGGAAAATTATTGCTGAGTACATCGACCCGAAAAGCCCGGAACCTGGTGGCTTGGGGCCTATTCACCCTCGTCCTCGGCTATACGCTGGATCTCGCCGGAATAACCCCCATCATCAAACGGATCGCCACCAGCTCTTTTGTTCTGGTATCACTGGGCTACAGCCTCCTCGTCCTGGCCCTTTGCTATTGGTGGATCGATCTCCGCAACCATCGACGCCGCCTGCAGTTCTTTACCATCGTCGGCATGAATTCCATTTTTATCTATCTTTTCTTTGAGATCGTTGGCGACCGCTGGTTTACGGGGTATATCACCGCTATATCCAATGGTATAACCCAACCCCTGCACCCGCCAGCCCTCCTGCAAGGCATCATCGCCTCCCTCTGCGTCTTCGGGCTCGAATGGGGATTGTGCTGGTTCCTCTACCGGAAAAAGATCTTCTTCCGCGTTTGATTATAAAACGCCTTTCGTACTCGGTAAGTAATTGCTGAGCGGGTCACGCTTCACTGCCATCCGTATCGCCTTCGCAAAGGCCTTGAATATGGCTTCGATTTTATGATGTTCATTCTCGCCGTGACATTCAATCTGCAAATTGCACTTCGCTGCATCGGAAAAAGATTTGAAGAAGTGAAAGAACATCTCTGTCGGCATCTCCCCGATCCGCTCCCGCCGAAATTCGGCATGCCATACTATCCAATTACGCCCACCGAAATCGATCAGCACCTTCGCATCCGCCTCATCCATCGGCAGCGCAAAACCATACCGCTCCATCCCCCGTTTGTCGGCAAGCGCCTTCGAAAACGCCTCACCCAACGCAATACCGGTATCTTCGATCGTATGGTGCTCATCGATTTGAAGGTCTCCATTCGTCCGGATCATTAAGTCCATCTTCCCATGCCGGGCGATCTGCTCCAGCATATGATCGAAGAAACCGATCCCGGTCGCGATATCCGCCTTCCCTGCACCGTCGGCATTCAGCTCGATCCTGATCTGAGTTTCACTGGTGATCCGCTCATGCACCACCCGCCGCAGCCCCAGCTTCAGGAATTCATAAACGCGCCGCCAATCCGGTGTCTCGAGTGCAATCGCTCCCTGAAGGTCCCCAACAGAATCGCTGATCTCCGCCCCGCCGAGCGCAGGGTCATTATTCAGCCAGATCGCCTTGCACCCCAGGTTCTTCGCCAGCTGAACATCCGTGATCCGATCGCCGATTACAAAGGAATTGGCCAGATCATATTCCGCATCCCCGATATATTTCGTCAGCATCCCCGTCCCCGGCTTGCGCGTCGGTAACTTCTCCTCCGGAAAACTATGATCGATATATATCCCGCTGAAATGGATCCCCTCCCCGGCCAGGCTCTGCAGCACGAAATTCTGCACCGGCCAGAAGGTGTCCTCCGGGAACGAAGCTGTCCCCAACCCATCCTGGTTCGTCACCATCAACAGCTCATAGTCCATCTCCCGCGCAATCTTTCCCATATACTCGAACATGCCGGGATAGAACTCGAGCTTCTCAAAACTGTCAATCTGGTAGCTGGGCGGCGCCTCCATGATCAATGTGCCATCCCGGTCTATAAATAAGATTCTCTTCATTGGGCTTTATAGGATATCTTCCATACAAATCCTCTTTCTGTATCATCTGTTACATAGATCGAGCCATCCGGTCCCTGAGCCAGACCACAGGGCCGATGGTTGGCATTCCCTTTCGCAGTATTTTCGGGGCTGCCGGTGAAATTATCCGCAAACACTTCCCATTTGCCGGTCGGTTTTCCATTCTCAAACGGAGCGAATACTACATAAAAACCGGCCTGCGGAAGCGGCGCCCGATTCCAGGAACCATGGAAAGCGATAAACGCACCATTTTTATATTTAGCCGGGAACTGGCTGCCTGTATAGAACAATAACCCGTCCGGAGCCAGGTGTCCGGGGAATGCCAGTACCGGGTCCTGCGCATCGTCCCCCCCGGTCTTCTTGCCGTCGCCGCCATACTCCGGCGCCAGGATCTTTTTATGCTGGATCTGATCATAGAATATATAGGGCCACCCGCAATTCGACCCTTTATGCAACTCATACAAACACTCTGCCGGCAGCTCCGCGCTTGCAGCGGTATCCCAATATTGCGGATACAGGTAAGACAGTTGGTCCCTTCCATGCATCATTACAAAAAGACTGTTGGTCTGCTGATTCCAGTCAAGGCCCACTACATTGCGAAGCCCGGTCGCATAGCGATGATCATCCCCATACGTTTGATTCGGCAGATCCGCCTTAAACTCCCAAATCCCTCCGGCCGAGTCAAGGATCGGACAAGGTTTCTGACCCGGCGACCCTTTCGCCCGATCCACCAGCTGACACGCATTCGAATAAGCGCCGATGTTGACAAACAGGTTGCCGGAATAATCCAGCATTATTGCCTTTGGCTCATGCTCATTCCGCGCCAGCAAACCGGTAACGATCTTTTCCGGATGATCGGGGTCGATCACATTGTAACCCGTGTCCAGCTTATAGCGATATACGCAAGTATCCGAAGAAGCATATAGATAGCCGTCCCGGATAGCAATCCCTGTTCCCGTATAATTGCCGAATCCGAACGCTGTATCCGCCCTTCCATCTCCGTTTGTGTCCATCAACCGGTATATCCCTTTCCCGTTATGCAAGCTGGCCAGCTTGACAAAAACGGCCCCGTTCGGCGCAACGGCTATATGACGGGCGCCACTATATCCCTCTACAAGCTTCGACCCTGCAAATCCGTCCGGCAGCTTGATCGTGGAATCGACGTAGCTGACCGGATTCGAACCGCCTCCGCCTCCGCAGGACATAGCGGCGGCCAAACCCAGCCCCATTAAAAGATAAGTTAGCGTTCTGGAGATCGAGATCTTTCTTGATCGGTAGATAATATGTCGCATGACGTATAGATTTTAAACGGCCCGTAATTTACTTTAAACCCGGCACAGCGCTAAACTAATTTTTACCTTAGGCGATCGCGCTATGCCCCGCCGCCGCTCGCCTTATAGTGCCGCAACGCCCTCATGAGCTCCGCATTTTCTTTTTCCGTCCCAACGGTAATCCGCAAACATCCGCCGCATAATTCCACCTTGCTCCGGTCCCGCACCACAATCCCGTCCCCGAGCAGGTAATCATACAATCGGCGTGCCTCATCCACCTTCACCAACAGGAAATTCGCGTCGCTCGGATAGACATGCCGCACGCAACCCAACCCGTCCAGCTCCCTGGCCAACTGCTCCCGCATAGCCACCAGCGCCCGGATCATCCCGTTCACTTGCTCCACTTCCCCCAGCGCAGTCAGCGCAAACTCCTGTGTCGCCTGATTGACGTTGTAGGGCGGCTTCACCTTATTGTATACATCGATGATCGCCTCGCTGGCAAATGCCATTCCCAACCGCAACCCCGCCAATCCCCAGGCCTTGCTCATCGTCTGCAGCACGACTAAGTTGGGATATTCCGTCAATTCCTGGATAAAGCTCCGGTGACGTGAGAAATTGATATACGCTTCATCGATAACTACAAGCCCGGAGAAATTGTTTAGGACGACCTCGATATCCTGGCGGTGCATGGAATTGGCCGTCGGGTTGTTAGGCGAACAGATCCAGATGATCTTGGTCCGCTCATCTACCAACCGCTCCAGATGGACAAGGTCCAGCTGAAAGTCATCCAGCAAGACCGCCCGCCTTACCTCCACATCATTGATATTCGCGCTTACCTCATACATTCCGTAAGTCGGTGGATTGATAATAATGTTATCCCGGCCCGGCACGCAAAACGCCCTGTACAGCAGGTCAATGCATTCATCGCTGCCATTCCCCAGGAAAATATGCGCCGGCGCAACCCCCTTGATCTTCGCCAATGCCTCCTTCACCTTCCACTGATGCGGGTCGGGATACCGGTTATACCATTTGGTCAAAGGCGAGCCAAGACTGTTCTCATTCGCGTCAAGAAAGATCTGCGCTTCACCCTTGAAGTCGTCACGGGCTGACGAATAAGGCACCAACTGCCGGATATTTTCCCGCAAAAGTTTATTGAGATCGAACATACGCATAATTTAAAAACATACGCATAAATCAAAAAGTATCCTCCCCAAACACGCTTACCCTCCCGATGATTCGTCCTGCACCAATCGGATCCCAACCGCCCTTGCATGCGCCTCCAATCCTTCCGCCTCCGCCATCCGCATGACCGTGGCGCCGATACCTTCCAACCCCTCCCGCGTAAGCTGCTGAAACGTGATCTTTTTTACAAAGCTATCGACACTTACCCCGCTGTATGCCCGCGCATGACCATTGGTCGGCAGCACGTGATTGGTCCCGCTCGCATAATCTCCCACGCTCTCCGGCGAATAATGCCCCAGGAACACCGACCCCGCATTGATGACCGCGCCCGCAAGCCGCTCCGGCTCGCGGCACGCCAGGATCAAATGTTCCGGCGCATAGTCATTCAGGAGGGCCATCGCCTGCTCCTCATTCCGCACAATAAAGGCCCGGCTTCCCGACAGTGCCTTGCGGGCAATCTCCGCCCGGGGCAAAAGGTCCACCTGCCTCCCGACCTCCGCGACTACCCGCTCCACGATATCGGCTGAGGAGCTCACGAGCACCACCTGGCTGTCCCCGCCATGTTCAGCCTGCGAAAGCAGATCAGCCGCGACGAATGCCGGACCCGCCGTCTCATCCGCATAGACCGCTACCTCACTCGGACCGGCCGGCATATCGATGGCGACTCCTTCCAGTTGGACCAGCTGCTTCGCACAGGTAACATATTGATTCCCCGGCCCGAAAATCTTATCAACCCGCGGTATGGTTTCCGTTCCATAAGCCATCGCCCCGATTGCCTGAACCCCGCCCACCCGAACGATCCGGGTCACGCCGACGAGCTTCGCCGCATACAGAATGGCAGGATGCAGCCCTCCGTGCGAATCAGGCGGCGAGCACAGCACGATCTCGCGACACCCCGCGATCGTCGCCGGGATCGCCAACATCAACAGCGTAGAGAAAAGTGGCGCGCTGCCGCCGGGAATATAAAGGCCCACCTTTTCAATGGCCACCGCCTTTCGCCAGCAACGAACTCCCGGTAAGGTCTCCACGACCGGTTCATCTCGCAACTGACGCCCATGAAAAGCCCGGATATTGTCCGCCGCCTGCCGGATAGCCGCCTTCAACGCTCCCCCGACACTTTCCGCTCCAGCCTCGATCTCGGCTGCGTTCAATTCCGCGGGAACAGGCGCCGACTGATCGAAAAGGAGCGAATACTTTCTCACCGCCGCATCCCCTTCC
>DATMLR010000069.1:0-2652 GCA_035570015.1 Puia sp. | reverse complement strand
CATGGGAAGACAACGACGACTTCGATGGTGATGGCGGCCCTTCAGTCGGCGGGGAAGGATTTCGACTATCTGGTAGGCGCCCGGCTGGAGGGTTTCCCGCAGTCGGTCAATATCACCCATGCCCCGGTGATCGTCTGCGAGGGCGATGAATACCCGGCAAGCGTGCTTGAAAAGCGCCCCAAATTCCACTTCCTGTTCCCGCATATCGCGGTGCTGACTGGGATTGCCTGGGATCATATCAATGTTTTCCCCACCTTCGAGATCTACCTGGAGCAGTTCAGGATCTTTCTGGACAAGATCGAGCCCGGCGGGGTGCTGATCTAGAACCGGACCGACCCGGTCCTCACCCGGCTGGTCGGGGAGCATCCGGCACCCATCCGCCGGATTGGGTATAATATCCCGGTGCATCGGATAGAAAACGGCATAACAGTTGTAATGCTGGAAGGCCAAACGGGTGCATTAAAGGTTTTTGGCGAGCATAACCTGCTGAACCTGCATGCCGCCTGGCTGGTGTGTAAGGAGTTGGGATTGGATGCGGCAGGTTTTCTACGGGGAATGGCTGATTTTACAGGGGCCGCCAAGCGGCTGGAGCTGCTGGCCAGCGCGCCGACCGTGAATATTTACCGGGATTTTGCCCATGCGCCATCCAAAGTGACGGCGACCATTCGGGCGGTAAAGGCGCAATTTCCGGACCGGCGGCTGATCGCCGTACTGGAACTGCATACGTATAGCAGTCTGAATGAGCAGTTCCTGGCTGAATATCAGGGGAGCCTTGAGGGTGCGGACGAGGCGGCGGTCTATTATTCGCCGCATGCCCTGGAGCTAAAGCGGCTGCCGCCGCTGCAGGAGGAAAAGATCATCGCCGGTTTTGGGAAGAAGGGTTTGGCGGTCCTTTCCAAAAAGGAAGATTTAGAAAATTGGCTCTTGAAACAGTCTTACAAAAACGTTAATTTGCTATTAATGAGTTCAGGTAATTACGATGGTCTGGATATCCAGGCGCTTACCAACCAGATCACACAGTAGAAGTTTTCACAATATCTGCAGCATGCTACAACTTACACGTCCCTTAGCGATCATTGACCTGGAGACGACTGGGGTCAATCTTGGAACCGACCGCATTGTTGAAATAGCCATAGTCAAGATACAGCCGGATGGAAAGCAGCAAATAAAACGTAAACTGCTCAATCCTGAAATCCCGATCTCGCCTGTGTCTACGGAGATCCACGGCATCACGAACGTTATGGTGAAAGATGCGCCGACGTTCCGGCAGGTGGCCAACGAGCTGAAGCAATTCCTCGACCACTGCGATCTGGCCGGATACAACTCGAACCGGTTCGACATCCCGATGCTGGCGGAGGAATTTCTTCGGATAGGGATGGAGTTTGAGGGCAAGGGGCGGAAGCTGTTGGATGTGCAGAAAATATTTCATATGATGGAACAGCGAACCTTAAGCGCCGCCTATCGCTTTTATTGCAACAAGGAGCTGGAGGGGGCTCACGGTGCGGAGGCGGATGCGACGGCCACCTGGGACGTCCTGGTGGCGCAGGTCGTGCGCTATCCTCAATTGGGGAACAATGTCGATACGATCCTGAAACATATCGGTGAGGAGCCGCTGGTCGATTTTGCCCGGCGTTTTGTGCTGGAAAACGGGGTCGAAGTATTCAATTTCGGGAAGTATAAGGGGCGATCGGTCGCCGACGTGCTGAAAGCGGAGCCGCAATACTATGATTGGATGATGAAAGGTGATTTTCCGCTACATACGAAGCAAAAGCTGACTGAAATTTTTAATAGGACAATGTTAAAAAAGGGGTAGATTAGGGGGCCGCGGCGGCTAAAAGTTGTACTTTTGTGATTACACTTGCCCTGCGTGGGGCACTCTTATATAAAAGCCATTTGGAAAAGATCGTCATCATACCGACGTATAACGAAAAAGAAAATATTGCTAATATCCTCGAGGCGATCTTTCAGCAGGGGCAAGGTTATCATGTCCTGGTCATCGATGACGGTTCTCCCGACGGTACCGCTGCGATTGTCAGGCAGCTTCAATCGAAATATCCCGGTCAGCTTTTCCTGGAGGAGCGGCAAGGGAAACTGGGGCTTGGCACGGCTTATATACATGGATTCAAATGGGCGGTTCGCAATAACTATCAATTTATTTTCGAAATGGATGCGGATTTCTCGCACAATCCCAAAGACGTCGAGCGGTTGTATGAAGCCTGTAAGCATCAGGGCGGCGATGTTGCCGTCGGTTCGCGGTATGTCAGGGGCGGGGGGAATGTCAATTGGCCCCGGAACCGGATCTTATTGTCGCGCGGCGGGTCGATCTATACCCGGCTGATCACGTGGATGCCGGTTCAGGACCCTACGGCGGGGTTTGTCTGCTACCGGAAAGAGGTGCTGGAGACGATCAACCTGGATCAGATCCGGTTTGTCGGTTACGCCTTTCAGATTGAGATGAAGTTTGCAGCCTGGAAGCTGGGATTCAAGATCAAAGAGGTGCCGATCATTTTTGAGGACCGGAAATTTGGGGTGTCCAAAATGAATAAGGGCATTGTCAAGGAAGGGATACTGGGTGTGCTGAATCTGCGCTGGCAGTCCCTGTTCAAGAACTATCGCAATAGGGTAAAGAATGATATAGTAGGGATGCATTCG
>DATMLR010000068.1:0-4796 GCA_035570015.1 Puia sp. | reverse complement strand
TCGATGGCGGGTATGCCGAATACACCGTCGTTCCCCTCGACATTGTTTTTCCCTTCAAAAGCGATCTTCCCTGGACTACGCTCGGCGCCATTCCTGAAATGTTCCAAACCGTCTCCGGTTCGCTCGTCCAGGCCCTTGAAGTCCAAAAAGGAGAGACCCTGCTCATCCGCGGCGGCACCTCGTCCATCGGAATGCTGTCCTGTCAGCTGGCCAAACACTACGGTCTCACGGTAATCGCAACTACCCGCAACCCGGCCAAAGAATCCACGCTCAAAGCCAACGGAGCCGATGCCGTCATCCTGGACGATGGCAATGTCAATCAGGCTCTAAGGCATCTCTATCCCCTCGGAGTAGACAAAGTGCTGGAGCTTATTGGCACCGTCAGCCTCAAGGATTCGCTGAAGTGCATCCGACCGAAGGGCATTGTTTGCATGACCGGCATCCTGGCCGGGGAATGGACCATGAAGGACTTCACCCCGATGGGCGATATCCCTTCCACCGGCCGCCTCACCTGTTACATGGGCGAAGCACCTGACCTGAATGCCGCACTCTTGCAGGATTTCATCGATATGGTCCGGAAGGGGGAGATCAGCCTGAATATCGACCGCATCTTCCCGCTCGACCGGGCAGCGGATGCCCATCGCTATATGGAAAGCAATCAAAATAAAGGAAAGATCGTGCTTGAAATTTAGAAAACCGATAAACTGCATTTCCATGGAAACCAACATCCACTCGCTTACCGAATTGATGCAGGCTCTCGCCGCGAACAATCCGCAGATCCTCCGTGTTCAGACCTCCATCGTCTGCCCGCATTCCATCCTGCTGCCGCCAGGATACGAGCTCGTGGGTAACGGCAGCAGCGGGGCCGTGCTCAGCTTTAGCAACGGGGATGGCATCTGCCTGACCGGTTATAACACGATCAGGGACCTCATTGTCATCAGCTCGCCATCCTGCCGCGCAATATACCTGGCCGCAGGGATAGCCGACATGGGGACCATTCGTCTAAACAACTTATCGGTGATCGGGCAAGTCAGCCTCATTGCCAGAACCGGTACCCTTAAGGTGCAGATCGACGCCAGGCAAGTGGACGTGGTTGCCGCTGATGCCAGACACTTTAATGAGCAGCCGCAGAAATATGGTGTCAATGTCCTACAGGGCGCCTTTACGGTTTATAACTTCAATAACGACCCGAAAAGCCTGATTACCGCCAGCCTCGATCATATTGCCGCCGGCCGGCCGGGTGCCCCGGTACTGGGCTCCGGCGTCTTCGTGTCAGGTTATAGCGAGAGCGGCGGCGCTGTGCGGCTGGACAGGCTCCTGACCGAAGCGGTCTATTCTCACGGGATGCTGGCCGAAGGGACCGCAGATATCATCACAGGCGGTGTTTTTATCAATTATGGCGTTCGGGCCACAGAAGTCGTCAACACCCGGGAAGTTACAACCTATGGGGTCAATGATATGGTACTTGACAATTGGGGTACGGTCGAAAACTGGACCGCAAATGAAAGGATAGTCTCTTATGGCCCCAGCGGAATCGGATTCGTCAACTTCGGTACAGTCAACCAATTTATTGCCAAAGGCGATATCACTACTTACGGCGCCGGCGCCCGGGGATTCAACCAATACGACGGAGCCCTGGCGTCCATTACGCTGGCATCCATCACGACCCATGGTCATGGTTCCATCGGCATCCAGGTAAGCAAGCCCATCGGTGAGGTCCGGATAAAGGGCAGTATCGTCACCCATGGGTCCGTCGGGAATTCCTTATTGAAAGGCGTCCTTACTCGGCTTCCCGCGACTGCCTTCAGCGTCAAGCCCGGTGGCGAGGTCAGCCTGCTGTCGGTTCAGGGAAATATTGAATCCTATGGCGACGACGTAGATACCTTGACGGTAGAGGGTGGAAAGATCTCAGCTATAGACATCGGAGGGGAGGTCGTCGCTCACGGCCAGCGTTCGGCCCCCATCTACGTCGGCGATGGGGGGATCATGCCCCAGACGAACGTGAAGGCCTGGATGGCGCAATGACGCCGTTTTGCGAAATATCGCTAAGAGCAACAGCCTGTTTTTGTGACATGTCGCAAAACCCCGATTTTTTGGCGTGTAACATATTGTCAATCAAGTTGCTAAAATATGGCACTGTATTGGAAAGACATTTGTCGAAGTAGCTGTCGCATATGCAAACTATTCTCGCGGAAGTGCTGTCACTCTATATTGATTTCGCTGCAGTAAGAACTGCGGGAGAACTTGCCGACATCTTTGACCGAAAGTTAAAACAGCTGTTACATCTAAGGCATTATATTCTTTTTCGGGTCAACCCTGCTGACAGTGACTATACGCCGGTAGTCCAGGACTGGAATGAGCCGGGAATTGATTGGAGGAACGCTGATATCCATAACTCGGAATTCCACCTGATTTCAGCAGGGACAGCCAACATACTTTGTTTGCCGCTGCTTGTCGGAACCCGAAAGAACGGAATGCTGTTAATAGAACAGGAAACGGGGAACGATATTACCGCGCCCGACAACGAATGCGCCAGACATCTCGCTTGTCAGCTGGCGATTGCCGTGGCAAATATTGCGATCAATGAGGAGCTGCGCCACAGGTCGGATGAGACCTTAAAGCTGGAGGAAGAAAAGATCTACCTGAAGCAGGAAATAGAGATTACTCAAAATAGTTCGGAAATAATTGGCGAAAGCCTGGAAATGCAAAAGATATTTCGCCTGATCGGGCAAGTTGCACCCTCGGACAGCACCGTCCTGATCCTCGGGGAAACCGGAACAGGAAAAGAGCTCATTGCCCGTGCCATTCACAACAATTCGTCGCGGAAGAGCAAAATGATGGTCAAGGTCAACTGCGCCGCGCTGCCAGAAAACCTAATCGAAAGTGAGCTGTTCGGGCACGAAAAAGGAAGTTTCACGAGTGCCGTTGACAGGCGGCTGGGGAAATTCGAACTGGCGAATCAGGGCACTTTGTTCCTCGACGAGATCGGCGATATGCCGCTGTTCCTGCAAGTCAAGTTGCTGCGGGCCTTGCAGGAACGGGAAATTGAAAGGATTGGCGGAAGAGCGAGCATCAAGATAAATGTTCGCATCATTGCAGCCACCAACCGCGACCTGGAACGAGAAGTGGCGGAAGGGAGGTTCAGGGCCGATCTTTATTACAGGCTCAATATTTTTCCCATCTTCGCGCCTCCGCTCAGAGACCGACCCGGCGACATCCTTCCACTCACAAATTTCTTTATTAACCGCTTTTCAAAGAAAGCAGGGCGGAAAATGAAGACGATCGGCAAGACTGCATTGGAAGAACTCCTTCAATATACCTGGCCGGGCAATATCAGGGAGCTGGAACATTTGATCGAACGAACCGTCCTGCTTTCTACCGGGGACATGATCCGGCATTTTGATCTGCCTTCGGCAAGACTGGCTAAAAGCCCGGAAGCGAATCCGCAGGAATTCAAAATAAAGTCTCTGGATGAAAATGAACGTGACCATATTTTGAAGACGCTAAAACACTGCCGGGCAAAGATCTCCGGTAAGGGCGGGGCGTCCGAACTATTGGGAGTGCCTGCAAGTACATTGAATTCGAAGATGAAAAAACTGGGCATCTGGAAAGAACACCTAGCCTAGTCGAATAATTGAGTTAAAATTCATAATTTAAGGGCGAGTTTCGAGTAACCCGCCTTCCACCCATGTCCAGGCTAACACTCGCCAGATTATTACCGCTGCTCTTGCTGCCAATTTGCGTCTGCGGGCAAGATCTCACCAGGCAGCAAGCAGACTCCGTGCTGGCATCGTTAAGCAAAAGTGGCCCCGACAGCCTGCGTGTCAACGCCTATCTCGCGATGGCGGAATTCAATATTTTCAAGCCTGGTTCCAGAAAGCCCGATCTGGATAGCGCCGCATCCTTCATCCAATCAGCGAAGGACCTCAATGCGATGATAAAATCCCCGGCCGCCGAAGGCACGATCATCTTATTGGAGGCTTACCTCATTGATGAAAAAGGTATCCGGAGAAAATCAGATACAACATTCGAAAAGGCCGTCACTATTCTAGGTGCGACAAAGGATACCTATCATTTGGCTTTAGGATATGTCGATCTGCTGAATATTTACGGTGATAACCCAAAAAAAACTTCCGAGGTACGTCTACTAAAGCGCAAGATAACCATGCTTTTCGGGGGGCCCGGCAAGGCAGCGAATGCAAATCTTAGCGCCGCCGAAAAAATGCGCATCCTTTCAAGATTAGGCTATGTAGACGAAGACTGGCCCCTCGGACTGCTTCAGGATTTCCGCCTCCTCTGCCAGCAGACAGGTCGCCGCGATGAAGAGATCTGGGCGCGAAAACAGATTGCCGATAACTATCTGCGGCGGGGTAAACCCACCGTTGCGGAAGCTCAGCTGCTACAACTATTGGATGACTATAAGGCCGTCAGCTACCGGCATATTTGCAACACCTATGATCTTTTGGCTGGCGTATATGTGAGCGAAAGTAAGTATGGCAAAGCATTGCATTATGCTTTTGAGACGCTGAAAAGCATGGCGCCGGAAGATTCTCTTTATTTAGTAGATTTTTATTACAGGGTTTGCGATGTCTATGCGGCGCTGGACAAGCCCGAAGAGTACAATGTGTGGATAAAGAAAATAATAGCCTATCTCAGCTCTGCGGGTGAGATCTATTCCCTTTATCCCCCTGTTTATGGATTGGCCGCAAACCTGGTACAGCTGGGAAAGGCACAGGAAGCGCTCCGGTTTGTTCTGACCACGAGGAAGAGCTATCCGCCCGTGACCAGCGTCGGTC
>DATMLR010000067.1:0-2540 GCA_035570015.1 Puia sp. | reverse complement strand
GACGGATTTTCGGCGGATCGACGAGTGGGGGGAGCGGTTGGGGAGCTGGATCGACAGGGGGCTGCGGGAGGTTTATTTTTTTGTGCATGATCATGAGGAGCTGTTTTCTCCGGAGCTGTGCGCGTATGCGGTGGGGGTGTTCAATAAGAGTTTTGGGGCGGGGTTAAAGGCGCCACGGTTGATCGGGGAGGAGCCGGGCGGGGGTCTGACACTTTTTTAGAGGTTGGTGGTTGGTGATTTGACCGGTAGGTGGGAGGAAGGTGTGTCGAGAGTTGCGGCTGCCGCGTGGGTGTCTGTTTGGACGGGGTTGGCTAATTGCGGCGAATTCGCCGCAATTAGAAGGAGGCGCCCAGGCGGACAGGTTGGACGTCGGTCGCGCGGAGTTGATGAAGGGTTGGTGCGGAGTAGGCGGGGTATTAACGCTGCTCGAGATGGATCTCGGCCATCATACAACGGGCGCTGCCGCCTCCATTGGTCTCGATATTATGGAGGGGGGAGTGGAGGATGCGGTTGAAAGTGGTGAGTTGCGCGATTTGATCTGGTGTAAGGGAATCGTAAGCCTGGGTGGACATGACGAGGAGGCGTTCGCCGGCGCGGTTGTGGACCTGGAGCATATTACCGGCGAAGCTGTTCATCTGATCGAGCGTGATCGGGATAAGTTCTTTGCCGGAGGATTGAATGGTTTGTGTGAAATGGGTACGCTCCTCGGGTTCCGGAATGGAATCGAGGCAGGCGACAATGTAGCGGTCGGCGACGCACATCATGACGTTGGTATGGTAAATGGGTTGTCCGTTTAAGTCGACGGCGGTGAAGGTCTCAGGGGTATAGCCTGTTTGTGAACAGAAGTCCCGGAGTACGATCTCATCGGTGCGGGGCGAGAGACATGCATAGGCGATTTTGTTGTCCCGGTCCAGGACCATGCTCCCGGTGCCCTCCAGATAGCGGCCTTGTTTTTCATATGAGGTGAGATCGATAATACAGTCGCTGCGAAATATTTTGCGCAGGTGTTCGAGGACGGCGGGCTTGCGCTCCATGCGGCGGTTGGCCGCATACATAGGATAGAGGCATATAAGACCTTTCTCGTGAAAGGAGATCCAATTATTGGGAAAGATCGAATCAGGGGTGTAAGGTTCGGGGGTATCGTCAATGGCGGTGACGTCGACGTCGTTGTCGCGGAGGAGCCGAACGAACTCGTCGAATTCCTGGCTGGCCTGTTGTTGGGCGTCGGCCGTGGCCGAAGACTGGAAGGCATTGTTGACAGCGGTCTCCGGGTTGAAAGCAAAATTAACCGGTCGGATCATCAAAATATGGGAGGTGGTCTGCATAGCGGGGATTTAGAGCGGATCGCGGTGGAGGGGCATGCTCATGCAGTGGAATCCGCCGCGGGCGCGGGACAGTTCAGCCGACGGCATCAGGATGAGGGTATTTTCCAGGTCACCGGCATCCAGTTCGCCTTTTTCCAGCTGGTTGATCAGGTCTTCGGCGTGGACGACGGCAAAGCCGCCGGATTTGAAGGCTTCGACGGTCTTGTCGTTCCGGTCATAGCCGAGGACGACACCTTCCTTGAGAGCCAGCAGGTTGCAGGAATCGGTCCATTGTTCGCGGGCGTCAAAGGGGAATTCGTTGTTCCCGGAATAGATGAATTTAACTTTCTCGGTGCACTCCAGGTCGTTCTTACTGATATCGGTCAGCAGGTCTTCGAGGTTGTCGAAGTATTCGGGATTGCCGGGGTCTTTCTTGCGGAACTGGATGATCTTTAGTTTATCCTCTTTCTTACCGTTGTCGAGAATGCGCTGGATGTCATCTTCGTCGTCGCGGCGGTTCGCCTTGCTCGAGAAGTTGCCGAGAAGGATCCAGACGTTGCGTTTGACCTGTGTAAAGATCGTATCGATGTGCATGTAGTCCCGCTTCCTGGGGATACGGATGATCGTGATCTTCTTGACAATGTTCTTTTCGAAGAGCATTTTGATGGCCTGGTGTGCGGCTTCGAGCGAAGTCCGTTCACTGACACCGATCAGGAGGTGATCTTTGCTGATGACCATAACGTCGCCGCCTTCGAGGGTAACCTTGTAGTCGTCGCCTTCCCGGGGAAGCAGAAAGTGATGATGGGTATCTGCCAGTTCGAGGATCTTTTCCTGGTATTCTTCAAACATGGGATGGTTGAAGAAAATATATTTTGCCAGGAGCGCTTCGCGGGTCCGGGCTTTTTTGGCGGGTTTGTTGAGCAGAACGTACTGATTGATGACGATGCCGATGTCGCGGGTAAAGATGAAATTGGGGATTGGTGCGAAGAGCATGCGGTCGTGGGTCATGGAGCCGCTGATGAATGTTGTGGCGAGCTGGATCGGGTCGAGCTGCAGGAGTTCCTTCTGGGTATCATAGGAGCAACCTTCGATAGCGCAGACGGAGGCGACCAGCTTCAGTCTGATCTCGTGGTGTTCGAGGATGTCGGCCAGGAGCCACTGCAGTTCCACGACTTTGTCGGAGCGAAAGAATTGTTGGTTGCCTGGTTTGTAAAAGGCGCGCCGGTTATCGGGGTG
>DATMLR010000066.1:0-8441 GCA_035570015.1 Puia sp. | reverse complement strand
TCAGCATCTTTTCGATGCTCTGCATCTGTTTGACGCTTTTACGGACAGTATTGAAATTGGTGAGCATGCCGCCGAGCCAGCGTTCGGTGACAAAAGGCATGTTTACCTTGCGCGCGCATTCGGTGACGATCTCTTTCGCCTGTTTCTTGGTTCCGACGAACATGACCTTCTTGCCGCTTTTTGCGATTTGCTTCAGGGCAGCCGCCGCTTCCTGCAGGCTTTCGGTAGTCTTGTTCAGATCGATGATATGGATGCCTTTCTTCTCGGCGAAGATATAAGGCAGCATTTTGGGGTTCCACTTCTTACGCAAGTGACCGAAATGTACACCGGCTTCGAGGAGTTGTTGTTGTAATGAAGTGTTGTTTTCCATTTTCTGTATTTGATAAGTTGGGTTTGTTAACGTTTGCTGAACTGGTAGCTCCTTCTGGCTTTCTTGCGGCCGGGTTTCTTCCGCTCGACGGCTCTGGGGTCGCGGCGCAGCAGGCCGGCGGCTTTGAGGGCAGGACGGAATTCGGCGTTGACTTCGAGGAGCGCGCGGGCGATACCGAGTTTGGCGGCCTCAGCCTGGCCCTTGATCCCGCCGCCGGTGGCGTTGATCTTCACGTCGTACTTATCGCTAAGCTCGACAGTCTTGAGCGGTAGTTCCACCTGATTCTGGAGGTATACCAACGTGAAATATTGTTTGTAGTCCTTATCGTTGATGACAATCTTACCGTCACCTTTACTGAGGAAGACCCGGGTTACGGCTTCCTTGCGGCGACCAACGGCGTTCTTTTGCTTTTCCATTTATCTGTTAAGATTAGAAAGTGAGAGTTTTGGGTTGCTGTGCGGCATGCGGGTGCTTTTCGCCGGCGTAGACAAAGAGTTTCTTGAACATCTTACGGCCGAGGCGGTTCTTAGGCAACATCCCTTTGACAGCCCTTTCGATGACGGCGTCCGGTCGCCGGCGAAGCAGGTTCTTAGCAATCTCTTCTTTCTTCCCGCCGGGGTAGCCGGAGAAATTGATGTAGACCTTGTCTTCTAATTTGTTACCGGTGAATACGACCTTGTCTGCATTGATCACGACAATAAAGTCGCCGCAGTCGACATGAGGCGTGTAGTAAGCTTTGTTCTTGCCCCTAAGGATGGCAGCAATTTTCGAACACATGCGACCGACGGTTTGATTAGTACCGTCCACGACGTACCAGTCGCGCTTTACGGTAGCCTCGTTCGCGTGTAGGGTGGTGAAATGCAATTTGCTCATTTTCTTTTCTTTTTTCGTGATGCCATCGCTATCCCAATGGCGGTGATTGTTTGGGAGCGCAAAATTAGAGGTTTTAGGAGTTCACTTCCAAGAAAAAGGAGGTTATTTTTGGAAGCAGTCGTATAATTGATTGATTTACAATAAAAATTTTGATTGGTTTTTAAAATGCCAATGCCGGAGTACACAGTTTTGCGGGAGCAAAAAAGTTCGCAAAATGCGAACTTCAGGGATAATTCCGGGAAGATTGTCGTCTCATTTGCATTGAAAATCAAGGAGTATTAAAATATAGTAGGCCGATTTACGCTCCTAAAGTTCGCATTTTGCGAACTTTTATTTTCATCCACCACACGACCTCCCGCCCCGCCCATGATCGCGCAATTGAATATGATCGAGCAATCGATTCCTTTATTAAATTGCCGTAAATCGAAATAACATGTCTTCGACGACCCCCATCCTGGCGCTTGGGCGCAATACGTTCGGAAACCCCGCCAATAAAGGCAACCTGCCAACCCTCGAACAAGCCCACGCACTACTGACAGAATGGGTCCCGAATGAGCGGCTCCGCCTTCATATGAAGCAGGTAGCGGCAGTCATGAAAGCCTGGGCGCTCGAACGGGAAGGCGCCGACGAAAAAACCGCGCTTAAGTGGGAACTGGCTGGACTGCTGCATGACGCCGATTGGGAGAAGTTTCCCGAGTCGCATTGCCGGGTCATCATCGAACACCTCGAATCGCTGAATGTAGACCCGGAAGTTATTCATTGCATTGCGTCCCACGGGCCAAAGCATTTTGGCGTGGAACCGGAAAACAGGATGGACAAAATGATCTATGTCTTCGATGAGTTGTCCGGGTTTATCCACGCGGCCGCACTGATCCGGCCAACGCGATATGAAGGTATGGATGTGAAAAGCGTGATGAAGAAACTAAAGACCGCTTCGTTTGCCGCCCAGGTTAACCGGGATGATATCAACGATGCGCTCAGCCGCATCGACGTTCCGTTAGAGGAGATCATCCAATTTATTATCGACCATCAGAAAGACGTCTAGTGGACAACTAAAAACGGCACGTGCGTTGTCCCGCTACTCGTGATCATCTCCAAAATATAATACCCGTTAGGCATTCCGATCGGGTCAACGGGCAGTTGGCTGGCCGGAAGCGTGTACTGGCCGGCGCCGCGGTTGCCGAGATCGATAGTCTCCATGCGCTGGCCGCTGACCGAATAGACTACGAAAGTGACATCAGCGGCGGCGGGTAGGTTAAAACTAATCGTGGCAACACTACTGATAACAGGATTGGGATAAATCCCGAGACTTAACGCTGATGATGACGGCGGTGGCGGCGGCGGTGTAGTGGTCGTGTCGGTACCGGTTGAACTGGAAGTGTTGAGATTTTTGTTGGTGAAGACATGGTATTCACCTGGGGCGAATGTCAGGTTCGCCCCGCTCCCCGTAGCCTGAACGCTGTCGCCGGGTGACAGATAATCATACCAGGTTCCCGCCGAAGGGAAGGGGATATTACCGGCGCCTGCCAGCACATCGAAATTGCCGACGACCATGACGCTTAGCGAGTCGGTCTGTACGCCGAGATATTTCAGGCTGCCCTTCAGTGAGTAGTTGGTGGTGCCGGTCGCGAGGCCCGGGTAGTTCGCACGCAGCGCCAAAAGGGATGCGTAGGTGTCATGCAGCTGCTTCCTTGTGCTGTCCTGGAGGTAATCCCAGCGGATGGGCTTCGGGGTCAGGCGACAGCTTCCGGAGGGGTCCACGGTTCCATTGGAGCACCAATTGATCGAGTAATCAAAACCCAATTCGCCGAATTCCGTCAACATTTTGGGGCCGGGGGCTAAAGCCCAGAAAGCCGTAGACATCATGTTACGTTGCAGGCCCGTGGTAGTGTCCTTGACATTGCTAAAGGTGCTGCTGTTCCCATTCGTTTCGTTGTTATACATCAGCCGTTCATCGTCATGGCTTTCCTGGTAAACCACAAGGCCCGGGTTGTTCCACCCTCCAAGGGAGGAATAGATACTGCCGGTCAGATCCCAGGTAGCGCCCGAGGGCGACGTGTTGCTATAACCCATCGTCGCCTGGTTGTAGTTCCCGCTCAGGTCTTCGCCCCAAAGCATCATCCCGTAATTGGCTTCGACCTGCTGTTCGCTGTTGTCGGCGAACATTTCGAGGATGCAATAGCTTCCGGGAGAAGCCGCCTGCATCTGGCTATAGATCGTATCCCAGGTCGCAACCCGGCCGGCGTCATAGTTGCCCCATGTGCCGACGTTGCAGTTGTTGCCATACGCGTCACAGGTGTTGGTCTGGGTGAATCCTTTCGCAAGGTCCCAGCGGAAACCGTCAAGATGATAGTTGGTCAGCCAATAGTTGACAACGCGATGGGTGAAGTCAATCGTCTCCGGACTTTCATGATTGAACTGGTAGCCTACATTGTCCGCATGTGTCGGATATTGGTTGAACCAGGGGCTGTTAGCCGCTGGAATACCAAGCGTACCATTCCAATACATCTGGACCATAGGTGAGCTGCCGAAAGAATGGTTCATCACGAGGTCCATGATCACGGCCATGCCCATGCCGTGAGCGGCGTCAATGAATTGTTTGATGGCCGCGGCCGGTCCATAGACCTTATCGGGTGCAAAATAGAAATTCGGGTTGTAGCCCCAGCTATTAGCGCCTTCAAAATTGCAGAAAGGCTCAATCTCGACGGCGTTTATACCCAGGTTCTTTAGATAGTTAAGGGTGTCGGTAAGAGTCTGCCAGTTACCCGCGGCGATGAAATCAGCGATCCAGAGTTCATAGATCCGCAGGTTGGCCTTGGCGGGCCGCTGGAAATTGGGCACCTGCCAGCTGTAAGGCGCTTGCCCGGTCTGGATGATACTGGCGAGGGTGCCGGCAGCGCCGGAAGGAAAGGTTTTGAGGTTCGGATAAGTGGAAGCGGGAATACCAGGGTCAACACTTTTATCCAACACCTTCTCGGTATTGTAATCTGCAAGCTGGAGGCTGTCGTCGATGACATACTGGTAGGCATATTCAGTGCCGGAAGTGAGTCCATTGATCTGCAGCCAGAAAAAGTTACTGTCCGGCGTCTCGTTCATCTGGTAGCTCGATTGCTGTATCCAGTTGTTAAAATCGCCGACCACGACGATCTTATGTTTAAGCGGGGCATTCAGTACCAGCAGGACAGAGGTGTCCCCGGGCAGGTAGTTGATTCCTTCCTGCGCACCCGCCGGTATCGGGGCGATATTCGTGGCCCCGCCGACAAAGAAATTGAAGGTATCGGCAATGCTGGCGGCGCCGGCGGTGGCCGTGGCGATGATCTGTTGATTGCCGGGCGCGGTAATGGGTACGGAAAATTGCAGCGAATCCACCCCCGTGGCACTCGCTACCGAAACGCCGTTCACGTAGAGGTGGATGGAAGCCGCCATATTGGTCGTGAACTTCACCGGCAGCGTATTGCCGACGGTGTCGTTGATCGGCTGCGGAGTCGGGGTATAGGTTGGTTGAAAAGGGGGAAGCGCGAAAAATCCGGCAAGAGAAGTACCGTATACCGGGACGAACATATCGCTGCCATCGGCGTTGCGTTGTGCGATGTTGCCACTATTGCCCCAGAACAGAATAGCCACTTTGTAGATGACCTCGCCGACAGGAACTCCGAAATAGGATCGGATATTGGGGATCGTAAACGAGTATTGATTATTCCCCAGGTAAGTCGCGGCGACCGCAGGATTGGCCGCGCCCCATACACATGCAGCGGGAACATGTAACCAATCCGCCGGACTCGTGCTCAAACTGGTGATGAGACCCATATAAGCGTATACTCCGGCGCCACCCGCACTCAACAATCCCTGGTTGCCCAGGTTACAGTTCACTGTGATGGTTACAGTACTGGTATCCTGCGGAAAGGAGGGGGCAGAAATAAGCTCCTGAGCTTTTGCAACATGCAAGAAACCCAGGAGCCCCGTAAGTATACAAAATCTTCTCATAGGGTCAATCCGATTATTGTGATGTCGTGAATTTGCCGGTCACAAAATCCACCAATATCGTGTACGTTCCGGCATTTGCAGGGCCGGTGAAATTATTGCTGGCGTCATACCCGAAAGTTCCTCCCGACCCTGTCTCGCTGTTATCAGCAGTAGCATATTTATTCGCCCAGCTTCCGTTAACCGGCAGGAACAAGAATTGTCCGGCAGCCGACAGGGGCGCTGAAATGCTGAACTGCGAAGAATTAATTTGCGTAAAGGCCTGGGAAGGATCCGGGACCGGGTTATTCCAACCACCGACAGTGGCGCCTCCAACGAGGAACAAGCTATCCGGAATGGAATCGGCAGCAGGCGTGATGGTAAAGTTTCCGGTCTGGAAGTTCAGCCAGATCGTGTACCAGCCTGCGTTAGCCGGACCGGTAAAATTGTTGCTGGCATTATAAGCAAAAGTTCCGCCGCTACCCGACTCGGTGTTATCGGCGGTCGCAAATTTATTCGCCCAGCTGCCATTGACCGGAAGCACCAGGAACGCACCGCCGGCTGACAATTTAAACACGCCCGCATAGTCAACGGAGTCGATCTCTTCAAATGCCTGTGTAGGAACCGGCACCGGGTTGCCCCAGCCGCCGTTGGTGGCGCTTCCGACCAAATACAATCCACCTCCACCGGAAGGCGGCACTACTTTGGGTGGAATGACGTAAGGGGTATAACTCATAGTGATCGTATTCGAGAGGAGCTCTTCGTTGTAATTGGAATACGAGCTGATCACGCGGACATCCATGTTGTAGGCCACGTTGTAGGAGAAGCCGAAGCCCAGGGCGATGGTATTGATCTGTTTGGCGGTAAGGGAATCCGAGAGGGCGCCGGTGACCTGGATGCTGAAGGCCTTGGAAAAATTACGACCGGAGGAATCGATCTGGATGGTATAGAGCTCCGTTGCTGAATCGGTCGCATAGTGGGGATTGGTCCAACTAATGGCCAGCACGGTATTCATCGAATCGGCAGGTTTGGGCGCGAGGGTCGTCGCTGACAGCTTCATCGTCGGCGTCGATCCATTTCCGAAGTATTGGTTGGTCATCTTCTTCTCACAAGCTACCACGCTCGCGGCTGCCACGCAGATCAGGGAAAGACGGTATATATTTTTTTTCATGGCTGCGATTATTGAGGTGTGATGGTATAGTTACCTGTCTGGAAATTGAATGTCACCGTATAAGTTCCACTGGCAGTCGGACCATTGAAGTTATTTGCCGAATTATACTGGAAGGTTCCCCCTGTCGTCAGTGAACTGGCATTTGACGTTGCATACTTATTGTTCCAGTTATTCGCCGGAACGAGCAGGAATTGCTGGCCGCCGATCAGGGGCATCGTAATCGTCCAGATGGTGGGGCTTACTTCGGTAAATTGCTGGCCTGCAATTGAAGCGGGGTCGCCTGCGGTCATCCATCCGTCGGCCGTGGCGCTGCCGGTGATCCAAAGAGCGCTTGGAAGCGGGGATACAGCCGGCGGAGGCGTATATGGGTTCACGGCGTAATTGATTGCGTTGGAGTACATAATCGCGCTCGGGAGGGTGCCGGAGCTCAACGGGGTCAAAAAAGACTCGATCCTGACCTGGATATTGTGCGGGACGCCGGTTTGAAGATTCATTTGGTTGGACAGCACCGTATTGAACTGAGCAACGGTAAAGGTCGCGCTCAACTGGGAGGCGATGCCGACCTGGGCGAGGGCCGGGCTGGAAAAATTACCGCCAACCGTGTCAAGCTCCAGGTAATACGAAACACTGAGGGAGCTGATCCCGTCGCTGAATTGGTAATCCGGGTTGGTCCAGGAGAACGTGACGGCGGTTGCCGTGGTATCCGAAAGGGGAAGCGAGATTGAATCGGTTGCCGTTGACGTGAGCACGGGTGCCGTCCCGCCGTTAAACGTTACGGAGGAGTTATTCTTGTTGCACGAAGCCAGGAGTACAAACCCCGATGCGGCAAGAAGAAGAATTTTATCGATGTATCTTTTCATATTTGCGTGCACTTTAAAGCGTTTATTAATTCCCGTACCCGGGGTTTTGGGTTAGATTGGGGTTGACATTCAGGTCGGAGGCCGGAAGCGGAAAGAGGTTGAAATGCGCATCGACTCCCGTACCCGAGGCGACGCCGCCCTTCCATGGCCAGAGATAGCTGGAAGACGTGAATTGTCCATAGCGGATCAGGTCCGTGCGCCGGAAACATTCCCAGCTCAATTCCCTTGCCCGTTCGTTGAGGATGTCCGGCAGCCCAATACTGC
This sequence comes from Puia sp., assembly GCA_035570015.1. Taxonomy (GTDB): domain Bacteria; phylum Bacteroidota; class Bacteroidia; order Chitinophagales; family Chitinophagaceae; genus Puia. Next base: position 943 of record DATMLR010000066.1, on the reverse strand, counting down.
TTGCCTCATAGCTGACGGTAGTATCGGATGCCCGGTCTCTAAGAATATTGTAGTCAGCAAGTGCCTGAGCCTGGGTGCTGCCGGTGCCGCCTCTCAGCACGGATTCCGCGCGAATCAGGTATTGTTCGGCAAGCCGGAAGAGCGGGAAGCTCGTGGTGCAGAACGTCGCAGCACCCGCCGGAAGCAGGCCTTGGGAGGTGACATTCTGGAATTTCACGGAAGGATAGCCATCTGTAAAGGTACTGATGCTGTTGATCGCTTCCGATTGCCCTGGAGTATAGAACAGCGATCGCTTGTCCATCGTGCCGGTCAGGTCCGGAAAAAGACTGGGGATATTGGCCGTTGCCCGGTTACCGCCCCAACCGCCGGTGGGGACCCCATAGGCTGCCGGGTTCATCGAACCACCTACTTCGGCGTTGATGATGAACGTAGTGCCCCCGTAGTTCTGGGTGTTGACTCCGTCATAAGCAATCGAGAGGATCTGTTCGGTATTGGTGGTTGCGTCGTTATCGGCTAGGAAGTTATTCTGGAACTTGGGAAGCAGTTTATAGCCGGCGCCAATGACCTTACTGGAATACGTGATGGCATCGGTGTAGCGGCTCGTCCCCGTGTAGGTCTGCGCATTCAGGTATAATCTGGCCAGGAGGGCCCAGACGGCGGCCTGGTCTGCCCGGGCATATTCGTTCTGGTGCGCGGGAACCATCGCGTTGGTGTTATCCAGGTTCAACAACTCGGACTCGACATAGGAAAACAGCGAATCGGCTGATGCTTGCGGCGGGAGATAGGTCCCTACACCGATCGGGCTTTTCTCGGTCACGAATGGCGCTTTGCCGAAAAGGTCGAGCATTTCCCAATAATCAAAGGCCCGCAGGAACCTGGATTCGGCGATATAATAATTAAGGTCCGTTAGCGAAGAACCTTTGAAATTCCCTTTTGCCGAGTT
>DATMLR010000065.1:0-8834 GCA_035570015.1 Puia sp. | reverse complement strand
CCATCTGTCCAACCGCCAGGCCCTTGACCTGTTCCTCCGCCACCGCCCTGCCTACATGAGCCATCTCTTCCCTTCCCACCTGTCGCGGGACAACAATCGGCCGGAACTGGTTCAGGCCTTGTTTGAAAAAGAAGCGCAGGGAACGAGGATCGTGATCGCTTCCCGTGACCAGGAGACGGAGCTGTATGCGATCGACGGGCTGTACCGCGGTCAGGCGGGCATCGGCGACCCCATCGCGCCTATCATCCGCAAAATACCGGCTATAGTTCAAGGGTCACTCTTTTAACCCCCTACCTGAACAGCGTAGCGAAGAAATCCTTCATCGCATTCCAGGAAGCCGTATCGGCCTTCGCATTGTAAGCAATCGCCACCTTCCATTTTTGACCGAGTTCTGTAGCGTCGGGATTGCTAAAAGCATGGGCTGCACCGTCATAGCCGATGAAGGTATAGGAAGCGCCGATGGAATCCATTTGCTTTTTGAATTCCGCCACATCTTTGGCCGTTACATACTGATCCGCATTGCCATGACACACCAGGATCTTCGTTCGCAGCAGGTCCTTGCGAGGGGGCGTCCCGATCAGGGTTCCGTGGAAGCTGACCACCCCCTTGAGGTCATCGCCAAGCCGTGCGACATTCAGCAGCACACCACCCCCGAAACAATAGCCGATCGCACCGATATTATTGGGGTCCACGACATCAAGCGTCTTCAGCCGAGCCATAGCAGAATCGAGCCGCACCTTTCCCTTCTGCGGGTCCTTATAGAACGGCGCTGTATAAGCAGTGGCTGTCGAGGGACTGTCCGCGACCTTTCCATTTCCGTACAGGTCTACCGCCATCCCCACATAGCCAAGCTGCGCCAGCATCCGGGCCCGTCTCCGGGCATATTCGTTCAGCCCCCACCATTCCGGGATCACCAGGACCGCCGGACGCTTTCCTTTAATGGAATCATTGTACGCCACATAACAAATGAGCGTATCCCCGTCAACATGAACAGAGAGCGTTTGCTCCTTCAATACAGCTGAAGTCAACCCAGAGTCCGCCGCCGATGTCGTCGTACCCGGCTGCTGCGAAGAATTATTGCAGGCAATCAGGAATCCGAGGAGGCTGAAAGCCCCAAGTTGCAGATAGTTGCTGGCTGTCATATCATTTTTTTATAGGTTTAAAATTATAATGCAAATGCGACATAGGCGTCGCCCGACTTCTTATGCAGCTTTCCGCCGCCGCAAGCGATCACGACATACTCACGACCGTCCACCTCATAAACGGCCGGGGTTGCGAAACCGGCAGCAGGAAGGTCCGTCTCCCACATCAGTTGTCCCGTACGTTTGTTGAACGCCCGGAATTTAGCATCGCTGGTTGCGGCGATAAACAACAAGCCGCCGGCCGTCACCACCGATCCGCCATAGTTCTCCGTCCCGCTGTGGATCCCCCGGGCCTTTAGCTCCGGATAATCGCCCAGCGTATCCCGCCACACGATCTTCGCCTGGTTGAGATCGATTGCGGTCAGGGTGCCCCAGGGCGGCATCGTCGCCGGATACCCTTCTTTGGTGAGGAATTTGTTATAGCCGGTGCAGGTATACGGAAGGTGGAAATAAGGGTCATTCATTTTAGCGCCGCTATCGATAAATCGCTGTTTTTGCGGGTCGGCCTCATCGAGGATAAAAGCCGCCAGCGCCTGGCGTTCGGCCGCACTGAGCTGCTTGAAGGCCGGCATCATCCTTCGCCCGGTAGCCAGCAGCGTAAGAAACTGGTCATCGGAATATTTCTTATTCATGCCGATCAGTGTAGGATAATTCCCGCCGCCCTGGCGGTTGGGGCCATGACAGGTCATGCAATTGCTGCTGTACAACGCCCGCGCGGCCTGGCCGACCGTCGTCGTCCCCGCCACCGGCGGCGGCGCTGCCACATCGACCATCGTGAGTATCCAGGGCATTTCGTTGGCATTGACATAAAGCAGCCCCGTCTCCGGGTCATACGATGGACCACCCCATTCGCCACCGCCGTCAAATCCCGGATAGATCACCGTTCCCTCCCGGCTGGGCGGGGCGTACCACCCGGTATGATAGCCGGCCAGTCTTTTCTTAATGTCCTGGTAAGAAGAATCCGGTACAAGCCGGTTGAGGTCGGCTTCTGTCAGCGCCTGACGCGCAATGGGCGGGAGTACCGTAGGAAAGGGTTGGGTCGGTGAAAGCCGCTCGCCCGTCAGCTCGCTGCTGTCGGAAACGCGCCGCTCCTCAACCGGATAGATCGGCTTTCCCGTGGACCTCTCCAGCAAAAAGATGTAACCCGATTTCGTGGCTTGCGCCACCGCGGGAATGGTTTGACCGTCTTTCTTTACAGTGACAAGCACCGGCGGTGTCGGCACATCCCGATCCCAAAGGTCATGATGGACCGTCTGAAAATGCCAGATGCGCTTGCCGGTAGCGGCGTCCAGCGCCACCACGCAATTGGCGAAAAGGTCATTGCCCAATCGCCGCCCGCCATAGAAGTCGAAGCTGGCTGACCCGATCGGCGCGTAAACGACCCCGCGCTCTTCATCGAGTGACAATCCCGACCAGGCATTTGCGCCACCGATATGCCGGTATGCCGCAGTATCTGCCCAGGACTCATACCCTAATTCTCCGGGATATGGGATCGTATGAAAGATCCACCGGAGCCGGCCCGTATGTACATCATACGCCCGGATGTGGCCGGGTGCGGCATCGGCCTCCTCCGCCACCCGGTCACCGATGATCAACAGGTCTTTATAGATCACTCCCGGCGTAGTACCGGCAATATATAGTCGGCTGACATCGCGCCCCAGGTCGTGATGAAGATCGATCCGGCCATGATCACCGAATGAATCGATGGGCTTTCCTGTCAGGGCATCGAGGCAATACAAAGATGATCCCGCCGAAAAGAAGAGCCGCTGATCCTCCTCACCGCCCCTGTAATAAACAACCCCGCGGCAAACGTTCATCGACCAGTTTTTAACCGGCGTAATTAACGCGGGATTCCAGGTCCATTTCAACTGACCGCTGGCTGCATCCAGCGCAAACAGCTTGAGCCGGGGTGAAACGCCATACAGTGTGTGCCCAACAACGATAGGATTAACCTGAATTTGGGAATTACTATCCACATCCCCACAATGATAAGCCCAAACCTGGTGCAGTCCGCCGACATTGGTGGTGTCGATTTCATGCGACGCGGAATAGTGGATCATATCCTTGCTCCCGCCGTACTCCGACCAGGAATCGTATTTACCGGAAGAATGACAAGCGAATAGCGCGGCCGCGATCACCAGGAGCGGGAACGAGGAGATTTTTTTCATCACCCCAATTTATCATTATGTCGGCATATCAACAACCTTTTTTGGTCACCCCCCAACTATTGCTGGTCTCCGCTGACGCCCGCCCGCACAACATTACCCTGGTACGTGTATACCAGCGGTGACGCCATCCGGATCTCATCGCCGGTCGGCGCCGTCCAAAGGACGGCGCCGGTTTTGATATCCAGGGCATAGAGGTTATGGTCGCCCGATCCGACATAGACGGCACTGTTCCCGACGACAGGACTGGACAGAATGCGGTTGCCCGTGGCGGTGCTCCAAATCTGGGCGCCGGTTTGCGCATCGAAAGCGTAGACATGGTCATCGAAGCTACCCGCATAGACCACCCCGTTAACAACCACCGGACTGGACTGCACGCGACCATTCGTCGGCGCTCTCCAAAGTCTGTTGCCGTTCAGGGCATCGAATGCATAGACCCCGTTGTCAAAACTTCCGACGTACACGACGCCGCCCGCAACAGTCGGCGACGAAAGGATGCTGTCACCTGTCGAATTTCTCCAGATCAGAGCGCCGGTAGCCGCATTGAACGCATACATATGCCAGTCGCTGCAGCCTACGAACACAACCCCATTGCTGACCGCTGGGGAGGAATTGATGGTATCATCCGTCGGCGCCGCCCATACCCGCGTACCAGTCTGGGGATCCAGCGCATATAGGTTGTGGTCCTGCCCGCCAACGTAAAGCAGCCCGTTAACGACTGTCGGACTGGAGAACAACAGCTGCTTGCTTCCGTTCAGCTCTACGTTCCAATCCTCATGACCGGTAGCTGTATCTGCCCGGATGACATAACCAGCATAGCTGGCAAAGAAGACCGCCCCGTCGGAATAGGCCGGGCTCGTCAGCACCGCACCCTGCGCAAGTGCATTCCATTTCATGGTTCCCGCGAATGGATCGAGGGAATACATCCGCTGGTCCGAGCTACCGATATAGATCGACCCGCCAACCATAGTGGGAGTGGACTCGATATCTCCTCTAGTGGAAAAGGACCAAACCTTAGTACCCGTCAGCGCCAGGAAACAATAGAATTTCTCATCCCCGCTCCCGATATAGACATAGTGGTCATCCATCGTGTCAGCCGTCGTAACGGCCATCGTGTTCGAATACGTGGTCACCGCACCGGCGGAGTTCACCGCCTGCAGCCGGTAGAAATATTGGGATGTGATGGAGAGACCCGTAACCGTTTGTTTAACATCCTTTACGGAAGCAGGATTATACCCCGCCAGCAGTTGCGTGAAACCCGTATCGGTCGCCACATAGAGGTTATAGCTGGACGCAGGGCCGATCCTGGTCCAGTCGGCAACAAAGTAATTCAGCCCGATGTCTGAAGCCGGCAAAGCCTGGGGCGTGACGAAGGGGCCATCACTGCTTTTTTTGCAGGAAACAGAGAACAGGACGATAGCGGCGATAACAGGGAGTTTTCTTAATAGCAGGTGCGGCAACAACTTCATAAATAAAATTGCATTAATGAATGTGCTGCTCTTTGGAGGATATTGCCGGAAGAAATGAATTTAGCGACGGCCTGAAGGTAGACAATGAAGATACGTAATACTTAACATATGGAAAAAAATATCAGCCCTCGTAGATTTACGAAATCATCCGGTAATTTTACGATTAACTAGGTGTTTGTGCCTAATCTCTGCTAAGTTTACCGATCAACCGGGCCAATTGCCTGGCCGATCTCTGGAAGATTAGCTTTTCCTGAAGCATCTTTGCACCAGCAAATCAATCGAAGCTATTACCCAGTTCTGAAATAAAAAGCCTAAGTCAATCCAATGTCCTGTATGGGGAAACCACAATGAGGAAACCACAATGATCTGTAGTGAATGAATTAACCCGCCGCTGACCGGCGGGTTTTTTGTTATGGATGTTTGACCGACATTTGCCCAAACACAATACATGAAAGCAGCTGTTCTCCACCAGTTGGGTCAAACCCCTCAGTATGAGGATTTCCCCGACCCGGTACCCCAAAATACCGATGAGATCGTGTTGGCCGTCAAAGCCGCTGCCGTCAAGAACCTCGATAAGCTCCGCGCCAGCGGCTCCCACTACTCCACTTACGCCCAATTGCCCGTCGTCGTTGGCCTTGACGGGGTCGGCGAGCTGGAAGACGGTACCCGAGTCTATGCCGCAGGAGTAACCGGCATGATCGGTCAGAAAGCTCTGATCCGGAAAGGCCAGTACGTGGTCGTTCCCGCAGGACTGGATGACAGCACCGCCGCCGCCCTGCCAAATGCGGTATTCGGCGCCGCAATGGCTCTGGTGACCCGAGCCGGCCTCAGTAAAGGCGAAACCGTTCTGATCAACGGCGCAACCGGTGTCACCGGCAGGCTGGCCGTTCAGTTGGCCCGCCACTACGGCGCTTCCGCCATCGTGGCCACCGGTCGAAACCCGCGCTCTCTCGAACAGCTGACCGCGCTCGGAGCCACCGATGTCGTTTCGTTGCAGGAGGAAGACAGCGCCTTCGTCGGAAAGATCAGAGACCGTCATCAGCGTTCTCCTATCAATGTGGTGATCGACTACCTGTGGGGACACCCCGCCGAGCTCATCCTCCAGGCCCTGAAAGGGACCGGTGACTTCACTCCGCGCGTCCGGTTTGTCACGGTTGGAAGCACGGCCGGCGAAGACATCACCCTACCCTCCGGCACCCTCAGAAGTTCAGCCATCGAGCTCCTGGGCTCCGGGATCGGCAGCTTGTCAAAAACAGATATGCAATACTTCTACAGCAGCGTCCTCCCCGAAATGTTCCGGCTCGCCGCAGCCGGCGGCTTGCAGCTCCCTACAGAGACGGCCCCGCTCAGCGAGATCGCCACCGTCTGGCAAAAACCAATTGATTTGGGTAAAAGGCTGGTTATAAAGATATAAGCTCGGTGGGCTAATCCTGGGGAAAATTTAAGTATACTATCTTGGAATTTAATTCGTATATTGAAATACATGAAGGCCCTTTGCGTGTGTTTATTGTACCTGCCAACTTTCCTTCCCGCGTCCAACATGAAAGATTGGACCCTGAGACGGGAGAAGGATGGCATCGACATCTACAGCCGGCCTTCGGACTGCTCCAAGATCAATGACATTCGGGTAGACATGGACCTTACCGGCACCGTCGAACAGCTTGCCGCCATCATCCGTGATGTCAGCGGTTATACTGACTGGGTATATGCGACCAGGACCGCAAGGATGATCAGGAAGGTAAACGAGAATGAGGTCATTTACTATGCGGAAGTCGGAACTCCTTGGCCCGCTGCCAATCGCGACTATTACGCCGATGTGAAGATCACTTTCAATCAGGCCGACCATAGCATGAATGTTGTCTCCGTCGGCATGAAGGACTATCAACCGGAGAAGAAAGACCTCGTCCGCGTCCCCATGTCCAGGGGTTCCTGGACCGTCACCACCCAATCGTCCCGCAAGATCCATTTGCAATATATCCTCCAGATCGACCCCGGAGGCTCCATCCCTGCCTGGATTCTGAACAGCTTCGTCGCCAAAGCGCCCCTCGAGACTTTCTCCAACCTCAAGAGAAAGATGGAAGACCTGAACCGTTAGCCTGAGCGACAATCACACTTTTCGGGTATTGTATAATTCTAAGCTTCGTCTAGCTTTGCGGGCAAATAACATCCACGTCATGAAAAAGATAATCAGCCTGCTCTCCCTGTCCTTCCTTTTACTGCTTCTGGTCACCGGCTGCGCCAAGAATGGTGCTAACGGGACTAACGGGACCAATGGCAATACGATTCTTAGCGGGACCACCGATCCTACTTCCTCTACCGGAAATGTCGGCGATTTTTACCTGAACCTGACCACCGACGTCCTCTTCGGCCCCAAAACCTCATCCGGCTGGGGTACCGGCATCTCCTTGCTGGGAACGGCCAATGTGATCGCTTCCGGCTGGAATTACGCGATCAATTTCCGGGACAGTACGATCGACGGTTCGGCGAATGCCATTGCAACCCTCCCCGCCCCCTCCCTTACCGCCGCCGATCTGACCAGCGCCACCATCCTTGTATATTTTACATTTGGAGACGGTGAATTCCCCTTACCCTACACCTCCTATGCCGGCGGCAAAGGGAGCACGATATCCTTTATTCCGGAAACCGGGCAATTCATTATCACCCGCTTTACATTCGATAACTCGGCATCCATTCCTATGAGCGCGCTGCTTCAGTTTCGTTTTATCATCATTCCGGCAGGAGTAACCGTACCGGATTCCTTCCGGCAATTGGCCAGGAATGGAAAATACACGGTGATCAATTAGTACTTTTCACTTTTAAAACCGAACAGTGTTGTAACGCAAACGAACAATGAAGCGCTTTGCGAAAAAAATATCTAACTGATAGCCAGTGCGTTATTTTTTAGCCCCCTTTTTGATGGAGGATTGGAAAGCACATATGAATGTACAAAGGCAATTTCAAAATACTTATCCGCGGGCTCTGGAGAAAAAAATCCTTTTCCCTCCTCAATATCGCCGGCCTTGCCGTGGGGATTTCAGCATCCCTCCTGATCTTTCTGCTCATCAGGTATGAATTGAGCATCGATAATTTTCACGCCAAAAGGGACCGTATTTTCCGGGTGGTTTCCACCGAGACGTACCGGACCGGAGTGATGCAATACGACGGTAGCGCCCCTACCCCGCTGGCCGACGGCCTTCGCCGCGACTTCCCGCAACCGGAGCAGGTAGCGCCTGTCTGGAGGGTCGGAGATGCGCAGTTCGGAATTCCTGTGCCGAATGGAGGCCGTGACAAGCAGGTACTCGCCAGGGAGGTTTATTTTGCAGACGCGGCACTATTCAGCATCTTTGATTTTCCATGGCTGGCCGGCGATCCGCAAACGGGCTTGAAGGATACTTATACCATGGCGATCTCACGATCCTTCGCAGCAAGTTGGTTTGGAAACTGGCAGGATGCCATGGGAAAAACGATCATGTGGGGAGACGCGCAAAAACCCTACAAGGTCACCGGTATCCTGCAGGACCCGCCACTCAACACAGATATCCCGCTGCAGGTCGTCTTGTCCTACGCCACTTTCCGGGAACAACGTGCAAAAGAACTGGCAGATCCTACGATGTGGGACAATTTTGGTCTCGCATCGCAGTGTTTTTTTCTCCTGCGTAAGGGACAACACATCGAATCGATGAACGCCATGCTGCCGAAATTTGTGGCTACCCATTTTACGCCCTTGTTTGCAAACTCCGATACAAGGGATTCCTGCTTTTTTCAACCCTTGAAGGAAATGCACTTCGATAGTCGGTTTGAACGCTATGGAAGTCGCGGGTGGACCTACTCCGAATTGTGGTCTATGGGCATGATCGGCATCTTCCTTCTGGCGGTGGCCTGTATAAATTTCATAAATCTTGCCACTGCACAATCCCTGAACAGGGCAAAGGAAGTAGGTGTCAGGAAGGTGTTGGGCAGTAGCCGTAAGCAACTGTTGACGGGTTTCCTTTGGGAGACGGCGATGCTGGTCTTGCTGGCACTGGTCGTTGGCTGTCTGCTCGCGCAAATAGCTTTAC
>DATMLR010000064.1:0-4935 GCA_035570015.1 Puia sp. | reverse complement strand
GGAGATAAAGAACCCGGTCGACGGCCCGGCGTTCTCTCCGGAGGATCTTCTTGTCCACCAGCCCCTTCAGCTGTTCGGCCGAAGCACCCGACTTCTTCAGCAACTCCGGGCGGGAGACCTCACCGGTCGTCTTCTGCAGATGAAGATAGGCCAGCAGCAGTTCGAGCTGCTTCGGCGCACGGGCCCAGCCGTTGAGGAGCTCCGCCAGTTGCTCTTCGGCCGCGTATTCCGGGTTGAGCAGGACAAAATCGGTCTTCTTTGGCGAATAGGTTTCTTTCAGCGATTCCCGGACATAACAGACCTTTTTTTCGATGAGGCGCTTGATCACCGGATAGACATGAGACGAGTCGAGTAATTGGTGGACTTCCGACAGCTTTAGTTCCTTCCGGATCAGCAGTGCTTCGGCCACGATGAATTCATCGGTGTCCAGGTTAGCGAAGTCATCGCTGATCTCTTCATTGTATACAAGGATCGTCTCGCTGCTGAGCTTGAAGTGGGCGGGGAGCGCGGCGGCCATGACCTCTCCTTCGCTGCAGAGGTAATAGTCAGCGATCCATTCCCATAATTTCTGCTGGGAGGGATAGATGATCGGTTCGGTGTCGAGAAGATTACCGATGGCCTTGGGCTCGAAGGCGGCGGGCTTATCGTGGTGCAGGCGTTTGACGATGCCGGCATATTTCTTGTTGCGCAATTCCACCTCCACCCGGCAGCCTTCACGAACCTGGTCGCGCCACTGATCCGGTATGGCCCAGGTGTAATTGGTGGGCAAGGCCAGCGGTATGATAACTTCAGCATACATGGAGGTGCAATTTACGGAAAAGCGCGACGCGGTTTTATGCCGACTGCACCCAGGATACCCGATGTCGGATCAGGGCTTCCTCCATCTGGGCATACACGCGTTCTTTCAGCAGGGAAAGATCCGCCACCGTTAAACCTTGTACATCGACCTCCGGCAAAAAGATGGCGCGGGTGATCCCGGGCCGGAGCGAAAAGAGGCTCGAATAATGCAGGCGGTCGAAGGTATCGACAAAAAGGATGGGCTGCAGGGGAGTCTGGGATTCGATAGCAAGGCGGAAAGCACCGTCATAGAATTCTTTCAGGGGTTGGCCGGTCTCGTTGAAGGTACCTTCGGGAAAGATAAATACCGACCGGTCGATCGACAACACGGACTTCAGCTCCCGTACGCTGCGGGATCGTCCCCGCGAGGTGGTCCGGTCGACAAGAACGACAGCCCGGCCGTAGATAAAACCGAAAAACGGGATTCGCCTCATTTCAGCCTTTCCGAGTATCCGGAATCCATCCCGCTGAATGGCCTGGAGGATCATGGGGATATCGAGATAGGAGATATGATTGGAGATAAAGACGTATCGTTTGTCCGGATCGGGTATCGACTCGTAGATATTGGCGGGACGAATACCGATCAGCTTTAGCCACGCGCTGTCCCAAAAACGACAGACCTTATAGATCCGGTCCCCGCCGGTCGTTTCATCCTGCATCGCGTATACAGCTACAAACGGCAATACACAGAACATCCCGATCACAAACAACAGGAAAGCATAGATACAATAGAGCCACCAAAGGGGTTTGGTCAACTGGCGCATCGAAGCGAAAATAAGGAATTTAGAGTACCTTTGCAGGCCGATGCAGCAACCAAAAAATAAGACCGTCGCCTTCCACACACTGGGATGCAAGCTCAATTACTCCGAGACATCCAGTCTTTCCCGGCTGCTGGAGAACGAAGGTTGGGAGAAGCGGGATTTCGACGAGCCGGCGGATGTATATGTGATCAATACCTGCTCGGTCACCGAAAATGCCGACAAGGAATGCCGTTACCTCGTCCGGAAGATCCAGCGACAGTCGCCGGCCAGCATGGTGGTGATTACCGGCTGCTACGCCCAGCTCAAGCCGGCGGAGATCGCCGCCATCCCGGGCGTGGACCTGGTCCTTGGGGCGGCGGAGAAATTCAACCTGGCGGATCACCTCCGGACACTTACGCGGGGCGATTCAGCCCGGATCTGTAGCTGCGATATCGATGAGGTAGAAGGATTCCATCCCGCCTGGTCCCTCCTGGACCGGACCCGCACCTTTCTCAAAGTCCAGGACGGGTGTGATTATAATTGTTCGTTCTGTACCATCCCAATGGCCAGGGGCCGGAGCCGTTCGGGATCGATCGCCGGGACCATAGCCACCATCCGGGAACTGGCGGCCAGGGGTGATATCCACGAGATCGTATTGACGGGAGTGAACCTCGGGGATTTTGGGGAGAATGGGGAAGATTTGTTCGGTCTGATGAGGGAACTGGATCAGATCGACGGTATTGAACGCTATCGGATCTCTTCGATCGAACCCAACCTGCTGACGCCGGAGATGATCGAATGGGTGGCGGGCAGCCGGCGCTTCATGCCGCATTTCCACATCCCGCTGCAAAGCGGCAGCAACCACATCCTCGGGCTGATGCGCCGCCGGTACCGGCGGGAACTGTACGCGGAACGGGTTGCCCTGATCCGGCAATGTATGCCGCACTGCGCGATCGGTGTGGACGTGATTGTCGGACATCCCGGTGAGACCCCGGAATATTTTAACGAAACGGTCGAATTTCTTGAAGCGCAGGATATCTCCTACCTTCACGTCTTCACTTACTCCGAGCGTGACCATACGCGGTCACTCGATATCCGGCCCGTCGTACCGATGGGTATCCGCACCGAACGCAACAAAACGTTAAGAAACCTCTCCTACCGCAAAATGGAATTGTTCAACCAGCGGCATCGGGGTCAGACCCGGAAGCTGTTGCTGGAAGGCCATGTCACCACGCCAATGATGGAAGGCTATACCGACAATTATATCAAGGTGACGACGCCTTACCGTGCGGAATGGGCTAACCGGATCATCGACTGGCAACTCTAGGCCGCGCAAAATCGTATTATATAGAAACACGGTCTGAACTTTGCAGTCGAAGCATTGTTAATTCCGACAGGAGAGTGACCATGAGAAAATTCCAGGTGACGATACGGTTCGAAATGAATGATGAATTCGCGGCGCTTGTTCCTCCTCACCGGACGTACATCAACCGGCTGATCGAACAAGGGATCATCGACCATTACGTCGTGACGATGGAAACGCAGCGGGTGTGGATCACCTTCTCCGCCGAGAACAAGAAAGATGTGGAACGCCACCTCTCGAAATCCCCGCTGTTCAAATATTGGACCTACGAGATCGACGAGCTCTTTATGGTGGACGGGTTGCACTACCGGCTTCCAGTTGTGCAGCTGAATTAGTTTGGCTATTTTCGCCGCACCATGACAAAATCCTTTCTTTCCATTGTTGTAACGGCCTGTCTGTTCCTTTCCTCCGATTGCCTCGGGCAAACCGGCTATGACCCGCATGCATTGTTTGCACCGGGCTTCTATGGCGACCTGCACTTAGCCACGCGCGCCGCAAGCGGCGCGCCATCTGCTTCCTACTGGCAAAACCGGGCGGACTATACGCTGGCGGTCAAGCTGGATACCACCGCCAACAGCATCAGCGGTACGGATATCATCCACTATACGAATAACAGTCCCGACAGTCTCTCCTGCTTGTGGCTCTATCTGGAGCAACAGACCTATCGCGCGGATGCCCGCTCGAACTATTATACCGGGTTTGCGCCGGACCAGCATACGGATGGTTACCGGTTGGAGTCTGTGAAGATCCGTGAAGGCGGTCCTTTGACGGATGCCGACACCGTCATTACCGATACGCGGCTGCAGATCCGGCTGAAGCATGCCCTGGCGGGTCATGGCGGCAAGATCACTGTGGAGATCCGCTATCACTATACGGTGCCCGGGGACTTTGGGAACCGGACCGATTACACGCCGACCCGCAACGGGAAGATATATGAGATCGCGCAGTGGTACCCGCGGATGTGCGTGTACGACGACCGCCAGGGTTGGAACACCCTACCCTTCCTCGGCGCCGGTGAATTCTATTGTGATTATGGCGACTTCGACTACCGGGTAACGGTACCCTGGGATATGATCGTCGCCGGATCGGGGGAACTGGTCAATCCGCAGGAGGTCCTGACGGCCGCGGAGCAGAGCCGGCTGAGGGCTGCGCGGGCAAGTGATGCGACCGTGATGATCCGCAGCGCTGCAGAGGTCGGCGATCCCTCCAGCCGGCCGGTACGCGCCGGAACGCTGACCTGGCATTTCCGGATGAGAAATACGCGGGACGTTGTGTTTGGCGCCAGCCGCGCGTATATCTGGGATGCTGCGCGTGTCAACCTTCCGGCCGGGGCGACATGTCTGGCGATGTCGGTCTATCCGGTCGAGAGTGCCGGGCCCGATGCCTGGGGCCGGGCTACGGAATACCTGAAAGGATCGATCGAACATTTTTCGGCGAAATGGTATCCCTACCCATACCCGGTGGCGGTGAATGAAGCAGGGATCGCCGGCGGGATGGAATATCCGGGGATCGTGTTCGATGGGATGGGTGATAAAGGGAAGGTATTGTTTTGGGTCACTGCCCATGAAATCGGCCACAACTGGTTCCCGATGATCGTCGGCAGTGACGAACGTACCTATGGCTGGATGGATGAGGGGTTCAACACATTTATCGATATCTATGCCTCCGATGCCTTCAATAAGGGAGAATATGGCCCAAAACGCGATGATGAATACGCACCCGGCGGCAGCAATCCTGTAGACGAGATCCTGCCTTACCTGAAAGATCCGGAGACGCCGGTGATGCTGACGCGGGCCGATGCGATCCCCGAGAAATACCGGCATCCGATGGTCTATTTCAAGCCGGCGCTGGGGCTGGTGCTGCTGCGGGAGCAGATCCTGGGCCCGCGCCGCTTCGACTACGCGTTCCGGCAATATATCCGCTCCTGGGCCTATCGCCATCCGGGGCCGTATGACTTTTTCCGGACGATGGACAACGAAGCCGGGGAAGACCTGT
>DATMLR010000063.1:0-5262 GCA_035570015.1 Puia sp. | reverse complement strand
GTCTCCAGCTCGCACTCGCACAATATTTGATCGGCTTGTTCCATATCCTGATTTGAGTAAAAATAGCAGTCGATTGTTTGGGAATGATTAGGGGGTAAATGCCTTTTTGTTAGTTGATGGTTATGCTATAAGGCCTTTTCATTGAGCCGATATCCAACCGATCGAACCGTCTCGATCCCGTCTTTGAATCGGCCCAGCTTCTTTCGCAGGCCCGCAATCTGTACGTCGACGGACCGCTCGGCGGCGAAATAGTCCATGCCGTTGATCCGCTCCATAATAAGATTGCGGGAGAAGACCTTTCCCGGCTGCCGCGCCAGCAGCTCCAGCAGCCGAAACTCCACGATCGTCAGATCCAGCGGCTCGTCCTCCAGGCTCACTGTATAACTCGCCAGGTCCAGTTTTAGCCGGCCCCTCACGATGTAATCTTTATTCTCACCCTTCACCTGCGCAAGTATCTCGCCTGCTTTGCGCCGCAGGATCTTCTTCACCCGCGTCAGCATCTCCCGAATCCGCACGGGCTTCGCAATATATTCTTCCGCGCCTACTTCCAGCGCCGTTACCACATCGATCTCATCCGACTTGCCCGTCAGCATGACGACAGGAATATCCTGCGTGGACGGATTGTGTTTTAAATTCCGGCACAGGTCCAGCCCATCCATCTCCGGCAGCATCCAGTCCGTGATCACCAGATCGGTGTTCTCCGTCGTCACATATTTTAGCGCATCCACGGCATTGAAGAACGCCTTAACCTCATACCCTTCCGATACCAGGTTATATTTAAGGAGCTCTATTGTATCGTGATGATCATCGATAATGATGAGCTTATATTTCTTCATGTTGGACCCGGTTTTTTCGATCCACATTTTAACCATCAAATATGACCGAATTTTTAGGGGAATGTTAAATAAAAAATAATTCACCCCCATTCGGCACTACCCGCGCGATTTCATGATCATTCTCTCATCATTTACAAATATCCCGCTAACAATTATCATCCACGTTGTCGCATTCCGCCCCCTTCATTCCCGCATTTTGACTTTACAAAGGTCTAATTAACTCCTAACCAAAGCCCAACCAAAGGCGAACGGGAACGGCTCAAATTCGTGCCAGAATGGAGATTGACCTGCTTACGATCAATACCTGGAAATGCGACGGCGATTATTACAAAAGGAGAAAGGTATTGGCCGCGGGATTGGGGCAAATGGACTATACCGATCGGGTGATTTTGTGTCAGGAATGTTTTCAGACCATTGATGGACAAGTGGATACCCTCCGCTATCTGTCAGATGCGGTGAACATCCCCGGCTATTTTGCAAAAGCACGCCGGAAACTCCGAAGCCTGGATGGCACCTTGACCGACAGCTACTCCGGATTGGGTATCCTGACCAATCTCCCGGTGAGCAGCCGGACAACCGTCGAGCTTCCATCCAGCGCGGCGGACGGCGGAAGAGCGGCACAGTTCCTCACACTGGAGCTGACACCGGGCAGATCGATGCTCATAGTCAACGTGCACCTCACCCATCTGCAGAACAGTCACGAGCTTCGCATCCGGCAGGTGATCAGCGTCTTGCAGGAAATTTCCCGGTCCTCCGCCCACTACCGGATCATCGGCGGGGATCTCAACGCAGAGGAAAATTCAACTGAGATACAATTATTAAAGGAGAGAGGCCCCGTTGTCAACAGCGCCTCGCACTGGGTAGACCATCTTTTGATCATCCGCCCCGCGGCAGAACCTTATCCGCAGATCACACAAGCGGAAACCGTGCTTGACCAGCCGGACGTGGAGAACGGCGTGTATCCCAGCGACCACTTTGGCGTGCATGCGCATCTCCTCGTCCCGGATTAGATCACCAGTAGACTATTAAAATATGCCTCAGTTGTTCTACATCGTAGGTGCCTCGGGCGTAGGCAAAGATTCCCTGATGGAATACGCCCGTCTGCGCATCAATGGCTCCATGCCCGTCCTCTTCGCTCATCGCTACATCACGCGTCCCCCTAAAGAAGGGAATGAAAATCATGTCTATGTCTCCCCGGAAGAATTTCGTCTCCGCCGCGATAAAGGCCTCTTCGCCCTCCACTGGGTAAGCCACGGCCTTTATTATGGTATCGGGAGGGAAATTGACACCTGGATGGACAATGGCTTTCATGTCGTCGTCAACGGTTCGCGCCAGTATCTACCGGTGGCGCTCGGCCGCTACCCCGGCCTCGTGACCATCATCATTGAGGCCGATCCCGACATCATCCGTCGCCGGCTGGAAAGCCGCGGCCGCGAGACCACTGCGGATATCGAGCAGCGGCTTCAACGCCAGCCCGAACGCTGGACCGACTCATCCGGCCGCATCAGCATCCACAACAACGGACCGCTGGAAGAAGGCGGCAACGCGCTGATTGCAGCGCTGGCAGCATCATAACATAACCACTTTCATCAATTAACTACAAAACAAATGAGACAAAAATTGACCTTGACAGCAGCCATAATGATGGTCCTGCTTAGCTGCCTGTTCCCGGGCGGTTCTCTTTTTGCCCAGACCAGAACCATCGTTGGTCGGATCAGCACGCCCGATGGAAACCCTGTCCAGGGTGCAACCATCCAGGAAAAGGGGGTAGCAAACACAACGGTTTCCGATGCGGCCGGGAACTACGCCATCAGGCTGACAAATGAGAATGCGGTATTGGTCGTCACCTACATCGGGTTCGGGACCCAGGAACTGCCGATCGGCAAAGACGCCCGACTTAACGTGATCCTTGTTCCCAGCAACAGACAGCTGGATGAAGTGGTTGTTACTGCTCTCGGGATCCGGAAAGACTCCAAGAAAGTAGGTTATGCGGTACAGACGATAAAAGGCGATGAACTGACCAAGGCGAGGGAGCCGGACGCATTCACCAGTATGGAAGGAAAAGTGGCCGGTTTGACCATCGCCGCTTCACCCGAATTTTTTGGCCGGCCCATGATCGTCAACAGAGGAACAAAAGATATGCTGATCGTTGTAGACGGCATACCCGTCAACTCGGACACCTGGAACATCAATGCCGACGATATTGACAACGTTTCCGTCCTCAAAGGCCCCAACGCCGCCGCCCTCTATGGCTTCCGCGGTCAGAACGGCGCCATCGTTATCACAACGAAAAAAGGCACCCGCGATGCCAAAGGCTGGCAGATCAATGTCAATACCACCGAGATGGTAGAAAAGGGGTTCCTGATCTATCCAAAGGACCAGACCGAGTACGGCCGCGGAACCAAATTCCAGTATTCCTTTGGGGAAGGATTGGATGACCATACCCAGCGCCTGCCTACCTGGGGCCAACGGATGGACGGCCAGCCGGTCCTTCAATACAACAGCCCCTACGATGTGACCACCGGTGTCCGCACCCCCACTCCCTACGTATCCATCGGAGCAAACAATTATAAAAACTTTTTGGCGGCAGGCGGCCTTTCTGCAAGCAATATCTCATTGGCCACCTCCGGTACCAACTCCGATATCCGGATTTCCTATTCGCATGTCTATCAAAAAGGCACCGATCCTAATACCAGGATCAATATGGATGTGCTGAACATCAACACGGACTATGATATCAGCAACAAGCTGAAATTCGAGGCCAATATCAACATGAATGTTCAGTATACACCCAACCTCCCCGATGTGAACTACGGGCCGAACAGTTATGTCTACATGTTCAATGTGTATGGCAATGCCGCCTATGATGTCCGGGATCTGAAGAACTATTACCAGGCCCCCCTGGGTATCCCGGGCCTGAAACAATACTCCGAGAACTACGGCCGTAGCAATAACCCGTATTTCATGGCGTCTCAATGGCTGCGGAACCATTTCAAGAAGGATATTTACGGCTATGTCAAGCTGGATTACAACATCACGAAGGACCTGACCGCCTTTGTCCGGACCCAGTTTACCGGATGGGACCAGGAACGTGATGAAAGGGTCCCTGCCGGCACGATCCTCAACCAATACCTGCCCTGGTACTATTGGGGATGGTATGGCGACTACCGCGAAGACCGGAGAAGCTTACTGGAGAACAACACCGACTTCATGGTGAGCTACAAAAAGGATCTCGCAACCGACTGGCATCTCAACCTCAACCTGGGGGGCAGCGAACGTTCCTTCCGGTATAGCTCCTTCTACGGCACGACGGTCGACCTGGCCGTCCCGGGCGTCTACAGTCTTTCCAACTCTCAAACCCCCTCGCTGGCCTGGAACTGGAGCTCCAACATGCAAGTCTATAGCGGATACTATACGGCCGATCTAGGCTATAAGAATTATTTCAACATTTCCACCACCGGCCGGGTTGACCATCTCTCCACCCTGCCTTCCGGAAACAATACCTTCTTCTATCCTTCCGTAGCGGTAAGCACGTCCCTAACCGATTACCTCCATCTGCCGGAAGCGATAAGCTACTTCAAGCTGAGGGCATCTTATGCCGCGGTAAAAGGCGGTGGGACATCGGCGCAAGCGCCTTCTGCCTACGCCCTGGCCAATGGCTATCTTCAGAACAGCGGCGTAACGACCAGTAGCCTGCTGGGTTATGGTTCGGAAAATTTTACATCCTACGACGGACCCAACTACAACAACCAGAACCAGTATACGCTGACGACGTATTACAACAATCTGCCGGCGGTGCAATATTCGCCCACACTCGCCGATCCAAACCTGAAACCTTTCGACGTAACATCTTATGAAGTAGGGGCGGATTACCGCATGTTCCACAACCGCGTGGGATTGGACGCTACCTATTTCATTACGGAGAACGGTCCGCAGGAATTTCAGCTCAACGTTCCTTCTTCAACAACTTTTGCCTACAAGAACGTCAACGGTGTCACAACCGAGAAAAAAGGCTGGGAATTAACGCTGAATGCCACGCCGGTCAGAACCCGCGACTTCTCGTGGGACATGACGGTCAATTATGCCACCTATGTGGAAAGGTATAAATCCTTTTATCCCGGCGTAACACAGTTGGCGGGCAGCAACAACAACCACCTTTTCACGGTCGGCGAACGTGTCGATGACTTCTACAGCACAGGTTTTGTTTATGATGGTCAGGGCCACATCGTCTATAGCGGCGGCGGACCCCTGTCATCGCCCGGCGGCATCACCAACGGAACCTATCTGGGCCACCTGAACCCTGATTTTGTAGCCGGCATCAATAACCGGATAGCTTACAAGAGCTTCAGCCTCAGTTTCCAGTTTGACGGCCGTTTTGGCGGTAAGATCTACGACGACGTTTGGTACCATTCCGATAACGGCGGCG
>DATMLR010000062.1:0-2713 GCA_035570015.1 Puia sp. | reverse complement strand
CGACTTTGTCCTTGAAATGGACGTCAAGATCGACGATACCAGCAGTAATTCAGGCATCCAGCTTCGCAGCCATTATGACCCCGCCGGACATGAAGGGAAGGGTTTGGTCTTTGGCTGTCAATATGAGATCGATCCCTCCTCCCGCCGCTGGACCGGCGGTATCTATGACGAAGGCCGGCGCGGCTGGCTCTATCCCGTCTCGCTGAACCATTCCGTCCAAAGCGCCTTCAAAGTCGGGCAATGGAACCATCTCCGCGTCGAATGCATCGGCTCCTCGATCCGGACCTGGGTGGACGGTTTGGCTACCGCATTCGTAGTGGATACCATCGACACCAGGGGGTTCATTGGTCTGCAGGTTCACGCGATCAGCAGTCCGGATCAGGCAGGAAAAAAAGTATACTTTAAAAATATCCGCATCCGGACAACCGATTTCCAACCCGGATTCTTTCCCCCAGGTGTCTATGTCGTAGACAATATCCCCAACACACTGACGGATTATGAAAAGAAGAGCGGCTGGCGGCTGCTTTTCGACGGCAGTACGTCCAAAGGATGGGTGGGAGCCTATCAAAAGACCTTTCCCGATCACGGCTGGAAGATCGATACCGGAGTGCTGACCGTACTGGCGGGCACCGGAGAAATGAGCACGAATGGCGGAGATATTATTACCACCCGGGAGTATAAGGCCTTTGATCTTTCTTTTCAATTTCGGCTGACGCCCGGCGCCAACAGCGGAGTGAAATATTTTGTTACCCTGCAGTACGAACATACCGGCAACGCGGGGATCGGGCTCGAATACCAACTTCTTGACGACTCGCTCCATCCGGATGCGAAATTGGGCCGGAACGGCGACCGAACCTTGTCTTCCCTGTATGATCTTATTCCGGCAAACAAACAACGTCGGTTCCTGCGGCCGATCGGAGAGTGGAATACCGGAAGGATCATCGTCTACCCGGACAATCACGTCGAACACTATCTCAACGGAATAAAAGTACTGGAGTACGAGCGGGGCTCGGGGGAGTTCCGCGCACTCGTGGCCATGAGTAAATACAAGATCTATCCGAATTTCGGCGAAGCTCCGGAAGGGCATATCCTGCTGCAGGATCATGGGAACGAAGTCAGCTTCCGCAGCATCAAGATCCGGGAACTTTAGCTGGACGGACGCCAAGGATCAACTGGACCTATACCACCGGCTCCCAGTCCTTCTCATACTCGCGCCGCCAAAGGGCGGTCGCTGCAGAGTTGTCGAGAACATGACCGTTGGTCGGGTCGCAATGCAGCGTCCCTGACGTGCGCTGTGCGATATTGGCCAGGTGACAAAGCAGTACACTCTTATAGGCTTCGTCCACGGGCGAATTGAGGGTAGCTTCGCCCCTGACGGACCTGACGAAGTTGTCGAAATGATAGAGATCCAGATTTCCGCTGCCAGCAACAGGATTGGTCGCGTCTACGGCAACATCAGACTTGACCTCTTTGACCAGCTTGTTCTTATTGTCGAAGATCTTGTAGTCACCAAAGCCAAGGTTGACAAGGCTTCCTCCATCGCCATAGATGATAAATCCCCGGCCGGCACCTTCGACGGGATAGTTATTACAGCTCCGTCCTTCCCAGGTGATGGCTTTGCCTTCCGCGAATTCGTAGCTGGCGATCTGGGTATCCGGGGTCTGCCAATCGTCTTTGAAGGCGTAGCGGCCGCCGGCGGATACCACCTTTTGCGGGAAATTCACGCCGAGGAACCAGCGGCAGCAATCGATCTCGTGCGTGCCGTTATTGCAGGCCTCGCCGGTCCCCCAATGCCAAAACCAGTGCCAGTTGTAGTGGACCAGGTTATCCTGGTAGTCGCGGCGCGGAGCGGGCCCTTGCCAGAGGTCGAAGTTGAGGGTAGAAGGCACGGGGACTTTCTTGCCGTTGCCGATGGTCTTCCGCTCGTTGGCATACCAGGCTTTCGCCAGATAGGGGTTGCCGATAGCTCCTTCTTTTACAAGGCGAGCCGCCTCAATCAGGGTGGGCATGGACCGGCGCTGATTTCCCATCTGGATATGCCGGTTGTATTTGTGGAGGGCGGCCGCCAGTAACTCCCCTTCATAAGGGTTCTGGCCGCAAGGTTTTTCTACGTAGACATGTTTCCCGTTCGAGACACCAAGGATGGCTGCGGGCGCGTGCCAGTGGTCGGGCGCGGCGATGATCAGCGCGTCAAAGTCTTTTTGCTGCACGAGCTTGCGGATATCGCCCACGACGCCAGGCTTGCGGGGGGCATCCTTCAACGCGTTGAGCCCATTCTGGACGGCTTTGTCCTCGACATCGCAGATATAAGCTACTTCAACGTTCGGCAGCTGGGAGTAGCATTTGGCCAGGTAAGCGCCCCGGCTGTTGACCCCCATCACGGCGACGATGACCTTGTTGCTTGGTGCAGCTTTGCCGAAGATTGGGAAATTAAGGATGGTGGGGGCGCCGTAGGCGGAGGAGGCGTTGGAAAGAGAGATGCCGGCGGCGGCGAGGGTCGCGTTGCGGATGAAATCTCTGCGACGGATAGTTTTGCGGGACATAGGCAAACAATTTGATCGGCTTAAAGGTAGCGGTTAAATGGTTTCCCCGCGGAGCAAAAAAAAATCCTTCCGGGAGCGAAAGGATTTAAATATAATGTATCGATTGATCAGACTAATATTCCCTGTCGTAACCACCACCGCTGCCGCGGTTGTAGCCACCCTTCTTGTAA